>JBIIVF010000006.1:0-41317 GCA_044339595.1 Bacteroidia bacterium | reverse complement strand
AATGAAAAGACAGGATTACTTTCAGTGAACCTGAAAGGGGGGGAGTCCAAATCATTGGAAAGCGACACTGCGTGTTTGCTTTTTTGTATCCAAAAACCCTTCAAAGCCTGGGGGCTTTGGGGTTTTTGGATACAAAAAAGCACCGGCAAAGCCGGCGCTTTCAAATGATTTGTCGGGGCGACAGGATTTGAACCTGCGACCACACGCCCCCCAGACGTGTACTCTACCGGGCTGAGCTACGCCCCGAAACTCCCCTCAACGGGGCGGCAAAGATATCAAACTATCTTTTCCGCAACAAATCATGAATGGATATTTCCTTCTAAACGAGTTCTGTTAAACTCAATTCGAGCCCTTTTCTGCTCAAGCCTGTATGCTTGGGATTAAACTGATGTAACTTTATCATGGCTCTTTCGATGGTTTCGGTTACATCTCTCAAGATGGCCACATCATTCACCACGCTGTCTTTTTTCATCAAATAACCAAACACCCTGGCCATGCCGCAGTTGGCAATAAAATCGGGCACTACGGCGATATGCGCATCGGCATACATACTGATGGGTCCCATGAAGATTTCTTCATCGGCAAAAGGTACATTGGCTCCACAACTGATCACTTCCATGCCACCATCAACCATGCGGTCGGTTTGATCTCTGGTAATAAGCCTCGAACCGGCTCCGGGTATAAATATCTCGGCCTTTAAATCCCAAATGCGCTCATTCACTTCATCATAACTCAACATATTCGAAGCACTCAGTTTGTTGCCATCCCGGTTTAAAAACAAAGCCGTGATTTCTTCAAAGCTAAATCCGTCTTCTTTGATCAAACCACCGTCGCGGTCTATGATTCCGGTAATCATCACGCCATTTTTAGATAGGTACCACGCCGCAGCGGCTGCCACATTGCCCCAACCTTGAATGATGGCGCGTTTGCCGGCAAATAAACCACCCCAAATTTGATAATAATGTCGCACTGCTTCTGCCACTCCCCATCCGGTGATCATATCTGCAATGGTATATTTTCGGTCTACCGAAGGGGTAAATCGCTCATCCAAAATGGGCAACAACACGCCTTCCTGCAAGCGACCGATGGCTTTTAGTTTGTCTTCAGCGGTGTAAGATTTCAAATGACCATTCACCACGCCTTCCTGGGGATGCAACAGGCCAATCTCAGCGGTGTAAGGAATCACCTCGTGTATTTCATCCACATTGAGATCTCCTCCGGTGCCATAGTAATTTTTCAAAAGAGGGTAAACGGCTTTGTACCAACGCTTTAAAACCCCTTCTTTCCGGGGATCGGCCGGATCAAAGTTGATGCCCGATTTGGCACCCCCAATCGGAGGTCCGCATACGGTGAATTTTACCTCCATGGTTTTGGCAAGACTTTCCACTTCGCGCATGTTCAATCCTTTGCGCATGCGGGTTCCACCGCCGGCAGCTCCGTTGCGAAGGGAGTTAATCACCACCCATCCTTCTGCCTCTGTTTCAGAATCATTCCATTCAAACACAATTTCAGGACGTTTGCCCTCAAATTTCTTTAACAACTTCTCCATGTTTATTTGATCTCAATTTTCTGATAATAGTTTCTGTATTGATTTTTGGCGTTCACAATATAAATACCCGCCGGATATCCTGAAAAAAGGATGGATTTGTTCTGAACCACCAGGTCGTCGATCATCCTGAGATCATCGGTAAAGATGGTAATGTGCTCTCCATCTTCGAGTACGTTGGTGAGTAAAATTCCCTTTTTGCTAAAGTCGGGATAGAAGAGAAAACGTTCCTCCAGATTGTTCATATCCAATGGTTTGGCCACCAATAAATCGATCGGCACTTTCACCACCGGCTTAAAACACGAAGTAATTACTTTCACTTCAAGGTCCATATGAGGGTTCTTCTTGGCATTTAACCCGGCCGGATTCTGCACATAGATACTGCCATCGTAAGGGTCGATGGTAAAGGCATTTCCGGGGTTTCCTCCGACAATGTCATAGCGAAGCTTTTTGGAGTTCTTCTTATCAACCACTACCTGACCCACTTTGCGGCCTTTGGGGGTATTTTCCATCAGGATGACTTCCGAAAATTTAACGGAAGGGAATTGAAAAGTGGTCAATTTCAGTGGCTCACGATCGTAGGTATTGTGTTGAGCAATCATAAGCAAATCTTCACCCCATGGGGCCAAGGAAATCGGATTTTTAGCTCCTTCGAGCTGATAGGGAATGAGGGTGTCCATCGCATATTGCCAAATGGAGTAATCGCTTCGGTGACTCGGTTTGGTGCAAAAGAACAAGCCATCTTTGTTCACACAATAGGATGAAAACCTCGAATCTTTTTCCTGGTAGAATTTATCTTCGATGGGCAGCGGGTTTCCGGTTTCTGAGATGCTGTAGATGGCGGCACCCTCTTCATTCGGGTTGCTTAAAAAGTAGGCTTTATCATCTCCAATCAACGGAGAAAAGGCATCCATACAAAAGGCATTGGGTACGATATTCCCTCGGTTTAAAACCTTATCAGCAATATTTACTGATTTCAAACTGAGATTATTCCGAGAGTCTGCCGCAGAGAAATAAAGTTGACCTTTGAACACAAAGGGTTCACGGAGGGCTATATTTTTACCTGCAGGTTCATATAAGCTCACCGTGGAACCATCATATAGATAAAAGCGATCTCTGTAACTGATCAACCATTTATCTTTCCAGATAAGCATGCGATCTACAGCCAAATTGTCTACATATTTGTCAAAGGCCGATGCTCGTTGTAATTTTCCTTGCTCTAAAGTCCATATGAAACCGCTTTTTCCGGGGATGGAAGCATTCACCAGGATTTTCCCATTGTGGGCAGCATAGGCTTCACCTAAAACCGCATCAGGATGGATCAATCGGGCTTTTCCTTCGCCGGTCCAAAGCCAGATACCGGCTTGCAATGAATCATTGACGGTGCTGAAAAGAATTTTTCCTTCAGCCGAAATTACTTGACTCACCAAAATCACGTGATCTGTATTGCTAAATTGATGGATGGCCACAGTGCCTTTTTCATTGAGGGTATATAAACCCGTGTTTCCATTTCGGTCGAAGGCCTGAAAACAGATTTTCTCACCCTGAAACATCTTATGTCCGAAAGGGAATGCGTCTCCTTTTGAGTTGATATCGGCGATGCTTTCGGTTTTCTGCGCGTGGGCATCACCGTTCACAAAAAGACTCAAGAAAAGTATAAAAATCAGGTTCTTAATCATAATTACATTAGATAATTTGGCTGAAATCTCCGTGCAGCGCACCACTCACGGAGTCTTTGACTGCTCCGGTTACCGAGGCCATTACATTGTTCTGATTGGAAACCCTCAATAACCCCAAAAAGGCAAAAATCAGGGCTTCTTTGTAGGAAACAATTTTGCTTTCAGGAACAATAAATTCAGCATCCGAATGGCTCTTTAGCAGTTCCATTAAAGTGAGATTAAAGGCACCTCCACCGGTCACCAAAACCTTTTTGCCCTGGGCGTTTCCATCTGATAATAAATCGATATTGGCCGCTACTTGTTGAGCAATATGATCACACAGGGTTTTCATTTTATCTTCTTTGCTTACATGGCTTTCGCGCACGATGTGCCAGAAGTTTTGATTGATCCATTCCCTTCCCAGGCTTTTTGGATAGGGGGCGTCGTAATAGGTAATATCGTTGAGGTTGCGCAATAAGTCATAATCGATGCTTCCGCGATCCGCGATTTGTCCATCTTGATCAAAATCTTGATCAAATTCACGGGCAATGCGGTTGAGGGCGATGTTACAAGGACTGATATCGTAGGCCACAGATTGATTGTTTACCGTGCCGGAGATGTTTGAAAATCCGCCCAAATTCAGGCACATATCATACGCTCCGAATAATTGTCGATCGCCCACCGGCACCAGGGGAGCACCTTGACCGCCCAAGACCACATCCATCGCCCTAAAATCATTCACCACCGGCAATCCACACACCGCGCTGATGGCAGCACCACTGCCCACTTGAGCCGTAAGGTTGAATTCAGGTTGATGAAAAATGGTATGACCGTGGGAAGCCACAAAATCACAAGGTAGGTTGTGATCTTTCAGGAAATTTTGAATGAGTTGTCCGATATATTCACCGTAATAACGGTCGGTTTTATGGTAAATAAGGGCCGATTGATTTCTAAGTTTTGACAGCCTCAAACGCCACGTTTCGCTATAAGGAATCGTTTCCGCTTTCAGTATTTCAAAGGTCCATTGCTGGTGATTTGTTTCAGTAAACTTGCACAAGGCAAGGTCAATTCCATCCATGGAGGTGCCTGACATCACCCCGGCCACATGATATATTCTCATTTCTTCAGCGTTTCGGTTTAGCAGTTATGCGGTTTACAGTTTATAAGTAAACGGCAGAATGCAAATTTACGCTATAATCGACAAGAAAAGGAATGCCAAACGGACGGGATATGCGCATGCCGGGGTGAATGTGTATGGTATTTTTATCATAAAGGCGCAGGTGTGAAGGAAGTGGTTTGCTCATACGTGCAAAAAGTGTGTTGGGTAATCGTAGAAAGTAATTTGAAAAAGCGCAACCATAAATCAAAAGGCATTTTCTACATTTGAAAGGTGTATAGGCTGTTTGGGAAAAGGCACAATAGATGTAAAGGTTGAAGTTAAAGCAGAAAATGATTAAGGATATTTTCAAATTATAGTATATGGAAGTAGGTTTAAAAAGAGCATTCAATGACTTGCCTCTACTTCCGCCGCATCCATCATTGGTGGAAACCATTTCTATCCTTAAACAGGAAAGTAAAACAGCAGTGGCTTTAGCTGAATTGAAAGGGCTTACCAAAACATTACCCAATCCAAATATACTGATCAATGCAATAGTGCTGAAGGAGGCACAAGCAAGTTCGGGAATTGAAAATGTTATAACAACCCAAGACAAGCTTTATCAAGCGCTGTATGCTAAATCGGCCAAACCTGATTTGGCAACCAATGAGGTATTGCGATACAGAGAAGCACTATTGATGGGCACTGCATTGATCAAGGAAAAGGGATTTCTGAACGCCAATGGAATTATTTCTATTCAACGGGAATTGGAAGCGAATAATGCCGGTCTAAGAACCTTGCCAGGAACTGCTTTAATCAATGACATTACAAACGAGGTTATTTATACGCCGCCGGATAACTTTGATACCATTAGCAGATTGATGAAGAATTTGGAAGACTATATCAATTACTCCTCCAACGATATTTCCCCCTTGATTAAGTTAGCCATTCAACATTGCCAATTTGAAAGTATTCATCCATTTTATGACGGAAACGGTAGAACCGGAAGAATCATCAATGTTTTGTACCTGATGTTGAGGGATTTGTTAAATGAACCAATATTGTATTTGAGTGCTTATATTATCCAAAACAAAGGAGAATATTATCGTCTATTGCAGGAAGTACGAATTCAAAATAATTGGGAAAATTGGATTTTATTCCTTTTAAAAGGAATTGAGCAAACGTCTTTGGCAACCATCGATCAGATCAATAAAATCAACCAATTATTTACTAAAACTCAGGAATTGATTCAAGAAAACCTCCCGAAAATCTATTCCAAAGATCTAGTCGAACAACTGTATATCCATCCCTACTGTAAAATCGATTTTCTCGTGCAAAACATGAAGTTGAACCGAAAAACGGCCGGTAATTATTTAAAGAGTATCGAGCAATTGGGGGTTTTAAGGGCTGAGACCAAAGGGAAGGAAGTGATTTATGTTAACGATGAACTCTATGAATTATTCAAAAAGGGCACTTAAGAACATGGGTAATCTTTACCCACGATTCGAAAACGTGGGTAAAAAATACAAAAAAACGGACACGTTTTAAATTTATCCATCCACATGACCCAAACCGCCATTTTACATATTTCTACCCCGCTTACCTGGAGAGGTGGAGAACAACAATTGTTCTACCTCATGGAAGCGTTGTCGGTTTTTCCGGTAAAGCAGTATTTATTTTGTCCGGAAGGGTCTGTGCTCGAACAAAAGGTGAAATCCCTGCCGGTAGAAGTGAAGACTTTTAGAAAGAACAGCGGGTTTGACCCTCTGGCAGCATGGAAGTTGAAGCGATGGATTTCAAGCGTAAAACCGAATTTATTGCATGCCCATGATGCCCACGCCCATACGTTGTCCATTTTATCGCATATTTTGGGGGCTCGAAAACCGGTGATTTTGCACCGAAGGGTGGATTTCCCCATCCGAAAAAAATGGTTTACCCTGTTTAAATACAATCATCGCTGCATTCGACGAATCATTTGTGTTTCTTATGCAATCGAAGAAATATTGGCAAAATCGCTCGAAAATACGGACCGGATTGTAACCATTCATTCCGGGTTTAAACCGGTGGTTACAAATAAAGAGGCAGCCGCAGAAACCTTGAGAAAACTCATAGGAGTGCCGCCCGGAGTGTCCCTCGTGGGCAATGTATCAGCCCTGGCGGATCATAAAGATTATCCTACGTTTCTGCACACCGCAGCGCAACTGCGAAAGGGTGGTTTTGAAGGGCATTTTGTAATCATGGGGGATGGTGAATTGAAGGCGGAACTCATGGAATTGCGCGATCAACTCGAATTGCAAATTAGTGTGCACTTTCTCGGATTTAGGGAAGATGCCCGCAATTTGATTGCCGGACTGGATTGTTTCCTTTTTACTTCCAAAACAGAAGGCTTGGGCACCACCGTGCTCGATGCCATGTCGGCCGGAGTTCCGGTGGTGGCTACCCGTGCGGGGGGGATACCTGAGATGGTAATACATCGCCAAACAGGGCTGCTTTGTGAAATCGGCGATGTGCAATCCCTCTCAGGTTCAGTGTTGGAAATGCTTCAAAACCATGAACTGAGAAATCAATGTGTTCAGCAAGCCAGAGATCTACTTCATTCTTTTTCGGTGGATGAAATGGCGAGAAAGACCTTGGGATTGTATAAAGAAGTTTTAATGGATAAATGATAAATTCGACCCAAATTTACTATGGCTGAAAATATTTTGATTTTAGGCTCCTGCGGACAGGTGGGAACAGATTTGGTGGAAGAGCTTCGCAATATCTACGGCAACGACCGCGTAATTGTGAGTGACATTCGCAAACCGGAAGATGCTTTTTGGCAAAACGGTCCTTTCGAATTGCTCGATGTGCTCGATAAAGGCAGAATTGCTGAAATATTTGCCCGATATAAACCTACACAGGTCTATCATCTTGCAGCTTTACTATCGGCTACTGCAGAGAAAAATCCGAAGTTCGGATGGGAATTGAATATGGATGGCCTGTTCAATATATTTGATGCGGCACTTGAATATGGCGTAAAGCGCTTATTTTGGCCCAGTTCCATTGCAGTTTTTGGTCCGAATACACCCCGCAAACACACCCCGCAATATTGTGTGATGGATCCGAATACGGTTTATGGCATCACCAAATTGGCAGGAGAAAGGTATTGCGAATATTACCACAAACGCTGGGGATTGGATGTGCGCAGCATTCGCTATCCCGGTTTGATCGGATACAAAGCATTGCCCGGAGGTGGAACCACCGATTATGCCGTAGATATCTACCATCAGGCTTTGAAACAAGGCAGTTACGAGTGCTTTTTACAAGCCGGAACGTATCTGCCGATGATGTATATGCCGGACGCCATCAAAGCCACACTGGATATCACCCATGTCGAATCATCCAGGGTGCCGAACCGTTCTTCCTACAATATTTCAGGATGCAGTTTTGATCCGGAAGAACTCGCCGCCTCTATACGTAAACACATTCCAACTTTCACCATTTCCTATCGCGAAGATCCGAGACAAGCCATTGCAGACAGCTGGCCTCAAAGCATTGACGATAGTGATGCCAGGGCTCATTGGGGTTGGCAGCCATCCTTTGGTTTGGATGATATGACGGCCGATATGCTCAAAAACCTTCGTTAAACGATCTTCATTCAGACCACGGGATTAAAAGTTCGTCGTCAACGTAAATCTTACCCCGCTAAACGCAGGTTCCAATCGGCAGATACCCCCGGTACAATTCACACCCTGCACTTGTTTGATATAAGACAAGGTGAAAGAGGTGGTATGAATATTATACTTAGCAAAGATGGTGTAGTAATGTAAGATCTCATCACTGATCGGCGATCCTTCAGAACGATACGGATCCACATTCACCATATCCGAAATGGCAAAAGAATAATGTGGCGACATGTTCAACTCTACAATGGCATTTACAAAGCTGCCCAAATCTTGCTGGGTGTGGAGATATTGTGCTTCGGCCCTTAAAGAATTCCGCTTACTGAGTTTATAAGTGCACTCTGCAAAAGGGGTCAAGGTTAGAACATTCTTATAACTCGAGTCTTTACCCTCATAGATTCTTTGGTTATAAAAAACCTTGCTCAAACCCACTTTATAAGCAAAGTCTTTGCTGTATTTATGGTCGAATTGCACAAAATATTCCTGAAATAGCTGCTCACCATTTAATTTTCTCACATCGCTCGCATTGAGTTCCACATTCATTTCCTTGTTGATGGAATAGATGATTTCGCCTTGAAAACCTTGCTCACCATAATCCTGTGCCGGAGCATTGTAACGGGCCAGCAAGCGGTAAGTAGATTGACGGGTTAAGGAAGGCTGATAGCTGATCAAACCACTGAGCTGCGATTCGTTTGGAGATATTTTGAATTGGAAATCTTCGATTCTTCTGTACTGAAAATTGATGCCCAATCCCCCTTTTTTGTTTTTACCCAATTTTCCTTTTGAATAATTGATTCCACCATAGATAATACTTCCCGGTTTTGAATGGAGTCTGCCGAATTCGTTGCGTATGGCTTCTTCGGTTTTATAGGCATATTCACCATACAAGTTAAAATCGCCGTAATTCATGTTCACATAGCCATTATATACATAGGTATTGTATTTGGGGTTGAATCGATCTTGCAAGTCCATATTGTTGATCTCTGTGGCGATAAAACTCATCGTATTATTTTCAAGGGATCTTTTAACGGCAGATCCACCCACCATCAGATTGAGCTTGTCTTCGAACAGATAGAAATTCTTTTCGGTATTCACGCCCTGAATGATTTCGGGAAATGTTTTAAAACGGTTTTCCTGTGATCCTTTCATACGGCCGGTAAATCCTTTAATGAAAAAATCATCATTGATGCGATAGAGGGCATGCACCCCTTCCATAGCATAATCGATCCCGATCAAACGGTCTTCGTACGCTCTAAATGCGAGTCCGCTGCCAAACTGATCGTAAAACGATCCGATGGTGATTTCGAGGTTTTCTATTTCTTTTTTCAATTGCCAAAAGCCCAATCCGTGACCGGAATAAGAACCGGTTGGGTTTAAGAGATTGGAGTTGTTGAACAAATCATGACGGGCTGCTATATTAAATCCCTTGATTTGGTAATTCAAAAACATCCAGGATTCTGCTGAAGAGAGTTGATTGAAATACTGCGGACTCTCATTGGCCCCGCGTTTATCATCGCGCTGAAAGAAATTGACAGAGGTTTGCCAATTTCCGGAAAAAACACCTTGATCTTGGGCGTGAACAAATAAAATTGACAGGGTAAATGTCAGTAGGAGCAGGCTTTTTTTCATAACACTGATTAACCGTGTAAAATTATAAAACTATTTAAGCATTGGAATATACCCGAAAGCCCTTTTTTTTGAATAAAAACCTACATTTTGAAAAAATCAGCCCTTTCCGCCCTTATTCGCGACAAGAAATCGTTTCTGTGCGTTGGTTTGGATACCGAAATCGGGAAGTTACCCGATTCGGTTGAAAAATCGACTTCAGGCATGGTATCCTTCAACAAAGCCATCATCGACGCCACCGCGCCTTATTGTGTTTCTTATAAAATCAACACTGCTTTTTATGAGCAGTATGGCGAAGCAGGATGGCGCGCCATGGAGGAAACGCTGGCATATATCCCGCAAGGTTTTTTCACCATTGCGGATGCCAAACGCGGCGACATCGGAAATACTTCAACCATGTATGCCCGGGCGTTTCTTGAACGCATGAATTTCGACGCAATCACGGTTTCTCCCTACATGGGGAACGACAGCGTATTGCCTTTTATGAAAATGGAGGAGAAATTTGTAATTGTGTTAGGATTAACCTCAAATTCAGGAAGTATGGATCTTCAAATGCTGCCCATGCAGGATGGACGACTGCTGTATGAACACGTAGTTGAAAAAATTGTGTCGTGGGGAGATGCAGAGAGTACCATGATTGTAGCCGGTGCTACGCGTGGAGAAATGCTTTCTATAATCCGTCGATATGCTCCCGATCACTTCCTTTTGGTTCCCGGTGTGGGCGCACAAGGCGGCAGCTTAAGTGAGGTGGTTGAGTACGGCATGAACGATTCGGTAGGATTGCTCGTGAATTCATCCCGTGGAATTATTTACGCTTCATCCGGGACTGACTATGCTTCAGCTGCATCACGTGAGGCGCATCGTTTACAACAAGAAATGGCACAATATCTATGAAAGTATTAACCCCCAACATATGCAGGAAAATGTTTTACAGTTCATCTGGAAGTCCGGATTGTTCGACCATTCCGGATTAACCGATGCAGACCTCAAACCGGTACAGATTTTACATCCCGGATTTCAAAATTCAGATTCGGGTCCTGATTTTCTTCATGCCAGGATCCGCATTGATGACACCTTGTGGGTCGGAAATGTCGAAATTCATGTTCACGAAAAAAGCTGGTACGCGCACAAACACCACCTCGATGCGGCATACAATAATGTGGTACTCCATGTTTGCTTGGAAAGTGAAGGAAACACCTTAAATGCAGAAGGTATGCCAGTGCCGGTAATCCAATTAAGCGACCGCATTGACCATTCATTGCTCGATTGCTATGAATTTCTCTTGAAGAATTCAGATCCGATACCGTGCTTTCGATTGGCAGATCGGGTTTTGCCGCTTCATTGGATTCAAAATACAGACTTCATGGCCACGGAAAGACTTGAAAATCGCTATCAACAGATTTTAATGGAATTGGAGCATTTACAAGGAGATTGGGATGAGATGTTTTATCAATTATTGTGTAAATCACTCGGACATAAAGTGAATGCGCAACCCATGCAAAACCTCGCCCGAAAACTGCCCTACAAACTGTTGCAGAAATATTCAGAAAATCGAACCAAAACGGAAGCATTGTTATTTGGCACATCCGGACTTTTGGGAGGTGATTTCAGGCATGCCTATCCCAAAGCATTAAAAAAGGAGTTTCAATTTTTGGCTAAGAAGCACGGATTACACCCCATGTCTCCGGAGGTGTGGAAATTCATGCGAATGCGCCCTGCTTCATTTCCGACTTTGCGATTGTCGCAATTGGCAGCTTTGATGGATGCACCGCGTGGTCTATTCAGACAGTTGCTGGAAGCGGAATCATTCACAGAAATTTTAACCTGGCTCGGCGGATCTTCGTCTGATTATTGGGAGACGCACTACCGTTTCGATGTTGAATCGGTACACAAACAAACCACTACCGGATTGAGTACCCGATATTCTCTGATCATCAATGCTGTAGTGCCCATTTTATTTGCCTATGGGAAATACAGGCATGAGCCTCAAATTTGTGAAAAAGCATTCAATTGGCTGAGTGAAATAGAAGCTGAAAAAAACAAGGTGGTAAACATTTTTACAAACTTGGGTGTTCCTTGTGAAAATGCGATGCATAGCCAGGGAATTTTGCATTTATATAATAATTACTGTACTTTGAAACGTTGTTTGGATTGCACTGTAGGAAGAAACTTGTTATACCATAAAATAGAAAGAACATGAGTACATTAAAATACCTTCTCGAAAAACAGTTGTTTGGCGTTTGTGAGCGCATTGGTGAAAGACTTAAAATCAGCGGTTCAAGAATCAGACTGTATTTTATTTATACATCCTTTCTAACCTTAGGATCACCGGTGATTGTTTATTTGGTGTTGGCCTTTTGGATTAATATCCGGCATTATATTTTTGAGGGAAGGCGATCAGTTTGGGATCTTTGAAAGATCCTTTGCCCTGCCACCGCTGAAGTATGTCCTTTTGTAGTAGGGTTCATCCAAATGACTCACAATCACCCCTCTTTGGGTAGATGCATGAATAAAATATCCTGATCCTAAATACACACCGACATGGCTGATGCGGTTTTTGTAAATTTTGAAAAACAAGAGATCACCATGCTGTAAACCAGTTCTTTTAATCGGATCGCATTGGGTGAACATACCTGCAGCGCTATGCACCATTTCTTTTTGATAGATAGTCTTATACAGTTGTTGAGCAAATCCGGAGCAATCGGTTCCGTTTTTACTGCAAGAACCGTAAGCATAAGGCACATTGATCCATTCACAACTCAACAATAAGATTTCTGTATCGTAGGCTGAATCGAAAGGGATACCCAGTTTTTTGCTCATCAAATGGAGGTTGTAATTTTTAGTCTGAACATCATATTTTGCTGATTCTGTCCCATTTGGCGCAATATGTACCGGTTGGGCAGTTGTGCATAACGGGCTCAAAATGACCATAAGCACTGCCATTACACTTGTGATATGTAATTTGACCCTCATTCTGCTGCAAAGATACACCACCACAAACGGATTACCCGTATATAACCGTTAATTGAACAATAATCTCGGATCAAAGATTCATTAAGTGTCTTAAAAACAGTAAGTTACATTCAATTGATCACCAAATTTTGCTAGATGTGTGAAATACAAAATGCATGAATTGATTATCTCTTGAAAATCAACAAATTGAGTTCTTTTCGGGTTTGTACTTAATTTTAGACATCTCGTGTATTGCTCTATTTTTCAGACAGTTGATTATAGTTGAAATTTGACCAAACGAAAAAGAGACTTATGCAACAACAAATGACATTTTACCGGACAACCAAGGGTTTCAAGAGTAATCACAAGAGTTCTGAGCTAATTTGTGAAAATTGCGCATCTTCATTTTTAGCCAACCGCAACAATGCTAGATTTTGCAGCAGCAGCTGCCGGTCACAATTTTGGCTGAATAAAAACGACAAGCGCGTAATCACATTAACCGTGCCAGCGGATATTGATGAGAATTATCTTGAAAGCATCAAAGAATTATTGATGAACTACAAGCCTAAAGCCATGCCCACCATTGTATCTGTGCGTGAAAAAGAAACCAAAACCTTTGAAGATTGTGCAGATTTAGATTTGTACTTAAGAGCCATCGGATACAAAGACTATAAAATCCCTAAAATAGAATGGGGTATTTATTATGATGAAGGTTTGACGATCAAAAAGGTAGAAAACGGATGGGAAACTACCGTTAACCGCAAAGCAGGTTGAACAACCGCAGTCTTTGACAGATTATAAAATCTTATGAACGCCTTCGTTTGCAAAACGAGGGCGTTTTTTTTAATTAAATCATACTAAAATCATGAGTGAAATCATATTTAATCACCATCAACGTCTCCTACGCATTCATCAACATCATTAAAAACACCTATTTTGAGCAGGGACGTTGATGATGCACTAATCGTCAAGTATGTCCTCAACGTCCTCGCTACTCTAAACCACGATTCGTGTCATATGAGTGCACATGCGAGAGACGTTGAGTGGGGAATAATGCCAAATTAGAAATTAGAATTTATAAATTAGAAGGGGGGCGTATTCAATTGGAGATGGTCGTTTTGGATATAGAATCATCTCACCCAAGAAGGTTGATGTTACCTCAGATGCAAAAAGCTACTCATAAATCACATGCACCCCATCGGTCAACGGGTGACTCTGACAGGTGAGCACGAATCCTTCGTTCATTTCGGCATCGCTCAGGCCTTCGCGTTCATCCATGTGCACTTTGCCACTCAAAACGCGGGCGCGACAAGTAGTACAAACCCCCACGGTACAGGAAAAAGGGGGTTCTAAACCGGCGTCCTGCGCCGCATTCAGTATGGTATCTCCGGGTTTTACGGTAATGGTGTGTTCTTTTCCGTATACTTCCACTTTAACTTCGTGGGGAATGCTTGCATCTTCTGTTTCAGAAACGGGAGGGGCTGCCTTGGGTTCGGCAGATACGGCAGAAAAATATTCAGTTCTCACATGTTCTGCGGGTATGCCTGCCATTTCAAGGCTGCTCTTGGCCATTTGCATCATTGGTCCCGGCCCACAGATATAATAAACGGCTTCTCTTGGTGATTCTACGTACTGACGCAAAACCTGATGAATCATGGGGGTAGTCAAGAATCCGGATAAACCATGCCATCCTGCCGGTGGTTGATCATAGACATACACAATATCCAATTTGCCGGCATGTTGCGCGGCTAGTTTTTCGAGGTCACGGGCAAATATGACGGATTCGGTATTTCGGTTGGCGTACATTAAGGTAATGGTGCTGTTTGGCTCTTTGTTCAGCACGGTGAGCAAAATGGAGTACAAGGGGGTAATTCCGCTTCCACCACCAATCAGCACATAATGCGTTTTGCGGTTTTCAACCGGTTCAACGGTGAATTTACCCATGGGAGGCATGGCTTCAATGATATCCCCTTCTTTTAATTGTTCATTGAAATAGGTGCTCATCCGTCCGTTTTCTACCTTTTTTACAGCGATAACGGGCATTTCATCCAAATACGGACTGCTGCAAACGGAATAACTGCGACGCACTTCTTCTCCGTTGATCACCAGATGAAAGGTGAGATATTGTCCGGCTAGATAGCTAAACTGATTTTTTAAATGAGTAGGGACCTGAAAGGCAATACTTACCGCATCCGGTGTTTCTCTTATAATACGGCTCACTTTGAGCGGGAAAAATCCTTGTGGCATAATGTTAATTCAAAAAGTTGTGTTGATATAAATATTCAGCAATCTGTACAGCGTTGGTGGCAGCTCCTTTTCTAAGATTATCGGCTACAATCCAGAGATTCAGGCTGTTGGGTGCTGATTCATCGCGCCTGATTCTTCCCACGAAAACTTCATTTTTATCATGGGCATATAAGGGCATGGGATATAAGTTTTTAGCCGGGTCGTCCTGCACGATCACACCGGGAGTGTTTTGGAGCAAGGTTCTCACTTCGCTCAAATCAAAATCTCGCTCGAATGTTACATTCACAGATTCACTGTGGCCACCCATCACAGGTACACGCACAGCGGTAGCGGTGATTTGTAACTCCGGCAGATTCATGATTTTACGCGGTTCATTCACCATTTTCATTTCTTCTTTGGTGTACCCATTGTCGAGAAAGGTGTCGCATTGTGGAATACAATTTCGATCGATGGGATGCGGATAAACCCGGTCGGGTTCGATTCCGGCGCGCTCTGCTTCCATTTGAGCCAAAGCCTTTTGA
Source organism: Bacteroidia bacterium (assembly GCA_044339595.1). GTDB lineage: Bacteria > Bacteroidota > Bacteroidia > NS11-12g > UBA9320 > CAZTGZ01. The sequence goes on along the minus strand of JBIIVF010000006.1, from coordinate 26,009 downwards.
CCTGTTCCTGTTACCGATTGGTAGGTGCTCACTACCACTCGTTTGATGCCATAGGCTTTTTGAAGAGGCGCTAAAACCATCACCATTTGAATGGTAGAACAATTGGGATTGGCAATGATATAATCTTCTTTTTGAATGACGTTCGCATTGATTTCAGGAACCACCAAAGGAATTCCTTTTTCCATGCGCCAGGCAGAACTGTTATCGATCACATAGATGCCTTTATCCCGAAAAAGTGGTGCCATTTGAAGTGAAACACTTCCTCCGGCTGAAAATACGGCTACTTTGGCCCCTGATTCCAATGCTTTTTCAAAAGACACTACCTTAAAGACTTTCCCCTTAAAGTTTACTTGTTGTCCTTGCGATTTTTCAGATGCTACAGGTATGATTTCTGTGATGGGAAGACCGCTCTCTTCAAGCACTTTTAACATTACAGAGCCCACCATTCCGGTGGCACCGGCTACGATTATTTTCATCTTACAATTTTACCGTTTCAGAATTCATTTTGCCTTGTAACCCGATGGTCCGGCCTGCTGCCTCGGCAAATTTCTTCAATTTCGGTATCATTTGAGCAAAATCTTCCGGATATAATGATTGAGGTCCGTCAGATAAGGCGTGTTCAGGGTTGTTGTGAATTTCAATCATTAAACCGTCTGAACCGGCTGCAATGGCTGCCAACGACATGGGTACGACCAATTCACGAATGCCGGTACCCTGACTCGGATCCACAATAACGGGCAAATGGCTGAAATGTTTGATCTGCGGTACGGCAGATAAATCGAGGGTGTTTCTTGTTGAATGATCGAAGGTGCGAATACCTCGTTCACACAAAATCACATCTTCGTTACCGCCAAGCAGAATATATTCAGCGGCGAGCAACCATTCTTCGATCGTAGCATCCATACCACGCTTTAAAAGCACGGGTTTTTTGACTTTTCCCAGTTCTTTTAAAAACTGGTAGTTCTTCATATTTCGGGTGCCCACTTGAATGATGTCTGTGTAAGGATATACTTCATCAAGCAAGCTGAGGTCCATTACTTCGGTAACGATATTGAGACCGTGTTTTTCAGACTGTTGTTTTAGTAACTTGAGCCCTTCTTTCTTTAAGCCCTGAAAAGCATAAGGGGAGGTTCTGGGTTTATAGGCTCCGCCACGCAGAAATTTTACGCCCAGTTTGCTGAGAAAACTGGCAATGGTGCCAATTTGTTCTTCACTTTCCACTGCGCATGGACCGGCAATAATGCAAATTTCGTTACCGCCAATTTTGCTGCCATTTACGTCAATTTCAGTGTATTTGCCTTTCCATTCGAAACCGGCCAACTGATAAGGATGATGATTATTAGACATACCTTGATTTAACAAATGCACACTTTTATAGTTTGTTGTACACTACACGAATTTTGGTTTTTGTATTATCTACCACAAATCTTCCTGCAGTAACCGGATAATCACCGGTAAGGTTGAGAGAAAACCCTTTATTGATGTCAACGCCGGTTTCCAAATAGGTATCCAATATATATTGCAGATGTCGGTTGAACCTAAAGGTGATACTTCCATCTGATTTATTGTATAAACCTCCGTAGTTGGTATATCCACGCCATCCCGAAGGGGGCAATAATTGATCAATCAAATCAATCAGAGGAATATTCTTTCCGGTCACAGAATCTACTTCCATAAAGAGGAAACGCTCAGGAGCGGGATGCAAAGAAGAAATGGTTCCGGCCATCGGGTAAAAAGTGATGCTGGCTTCTTGTACCAAAACCTTGCGTCCGTCTTTGACCAAATTGGTTAAGTGCGGAATATTGATTCTGGCTTTGGCACCTGACATCGATTGCACATAAGAGGTAGGTTTCGCTTTTCCCGGATCATTAAGCTGCTGCTGAATGGAGGATGGGCGATTGCTGAAACTGTAACGTTGTATGCGTTCGGATTCACCGGTAAAACTGAATTCCTTTTTCAGGGAATCGTTGTAATAAACCACCAGCGATGAAACCGCATTCACCAATTCAATGGGCACGATGGCACCACTTCCGGAAGGAATGGAACCACTGGCCGGTATCAAGGCGATGCCTTTAAACCAGTTCATGAACGCCAGATTACTGCTGTAATTGGAAACCGGTGTTTGAATCAATTCATTGCCGAAATTTTGACTCAAACGGATTCTCATTTGCGGTGCAAGCATGACGGTATCCCCTTTTGATATGGATAGTACAGAATCAGAAGTAGAAAAAGTTCCTTCAAAATATCCGAGCTTAGCGCCATAGGCAATGGGGGTATTTTGGTAGTACCCAGACGCAGGTTTTAAGTCTTCCGTTACGCGGTAAACGTTGATTTTCTGCTGGCTTTTGGGTTGACCTTCAATCAGGCTGCTTCCGTACTTTAAAATCAATACACAAGAATCCAAAACGGGATTGCTGCCATAATTCAAGTTGATCTCAGGCAAACGAACCTGCGCATACAAGGAAGCGCTGCTTACCCCGAATTCAGGATCATTCAATGCGCCGAGTATATTCGTGCTGAGTGAATCGGTTTTAATAGAATCACCCGGAACGGTCCAGGCAAAATGACTGAATGTATCCGCCACGGTTCCATAAAGAGAGCCGTTTACAGGGAGCAAATTTAAACCAAGGTCTGTTTCTTCATTTTTGCAGGCATTAAAAAGCCCTACAATCAGAAGAAAGGGTAGAATCTTGAAAATAGCCGGACCGGAACAGTTTTTAATTGCTTGAAAGCACTGTGTCATAAAAACTGGTGTATTCCTCGCCAATGCTATCTCCTTTGTGTTCCATTACATGCTTGTTGCTCACGTTGTTGAGGTAAGTATTTACCTCCGGATCGATACATTCACTGCATTTCACCACTCCATCGGCATGTGCAATTGCACCCATGTACAAGCTGCTGCAATCCGCTTTTCCAAATGGTGCCATGTCTTCATCGGTAATGTGATTCAACCCTGCTTTTCTGGTGAAATCGTTGCCCAATGAATCCTGAAATGAAGAATCGAAAATAGAGTAAACGATTTTGGCATTTTTGAATACCGGCTCGTCTTTATAAATAGTTTTAAGGTATAATGGAATCAAACTGGTCATCCAACCTTGACAATGGATAATGTCCGGATACCATCCTAGTTTTCTAACCGTTTCAAGGGCGCCTTTGCAAAAGAAAATGACACGCTCGTCGTTGTCATTGAAAAACTGATCATTTTCATCGTTGTAAATAAACTTGCGGTGAAAATAATCTTCATTGTCTAGAAAATACACCTGCATTTTGGTTCCCGGTATGGAAGCCACTTTAATGGTCAATGGATTGTCGTTGTCATCAATGGTGATGTTCATACCTGAAAGTCTCACCACTTCATGCAAGCGGTTGCGTCTTTCATTGATAACACCAAATCGGGGTACAAGTATTCTCACCTCGTTGTCTTGTTCTTGAATGGCCTGAGGCAAAACTCTGGCAATTTCAGATACCGTAGTTGTATCAAGAAAAGGCGCCATTTCTGAAGAAATAAAAAGAACTTTTTTGTGATTATTTTCCATACGGTTGTGAATATTATTTATGGTGTGTGCAAAGATAACGGGTAATATTTGCAAATTTGACTGTATAACCACTTGTAATTGTGGTATTTTTTAAGTAAATGAAGATATTTAGATCGGCAGATTTTGTCACGCAAGATTCAGATTTACAGAGAGATAAGGGTAAATCCATAGGCTTTGTACCCACCATGGGTGCCCTGCATTCAGGACACATTGCGCTCGCAGAAAAATCCATTTTTGATGGTCATTATACATTTTTTAGCATTTTTGTCAACCCAAAACAGTTCAATGACCCCAAAGATTTCGAATTATATCCACGAACGTTGGAAAAAGATCTCGACATGCTTTATAAATGCGGAATGAATGCAGTTTATTGTCCATCTCCGGAAGATGTTTTTAACCCACAATATATCGATGCCCAAATTAATTTAGGAGACATCGAACATGTGCTCGAAGGAGCGATGCGGCCGGGTCATTTTATCGGGGTGGCAAGGGTCGTAAAGCGATTATTTGAGATTGTTCGTCCGGATCACGCATATTTTGGACAAAAAGACTATCAACAAACGGCAGTCATTCAAAAACTCATCGAAATTTGTAATTTCAACCTAAACATGCACATTTGTCCGATTATCAGAGAGCCCAACGGATTGGCCATGAGTTCGAGAAATGAACGATTGAGTCCGGCGGGCAGGAAGAGAGCGGGGTTTGTTTATCAGGCTTTGCTGCAGTTGAAGGAAGATGTAAAAACAAATCCGCTCACGTTGGCCATTCAAACGGCTCGAAACGAAATTGAGAGACATGAAGGGGCGCACATTGAATATTTAGAGGTGGTGGATGGAACCCATCTGAATCGTTTGAAATACATTGAAGAAAGTCGAAAGCCTGCAGCCCTTGTCGTGGTTCGCTACGAGGGAGTTCGATTGCTCGACAACATTTTACTATAACATGAAGAAACTCATTCTATACGGTTGTCTTTTGATAACCACCCGTTTGTATGCCCAAAGAACCTTCCCCGTAAATGGGGTGGAAGATCAATTTTCGCCTCCCACGGCATACACCCACTTAACGCTGGTAAAAAATACCGGAGAGCAAATTCAGGATGCTACCATTTTGGTCTCAGCCGGTAAAATTTCAGCGGCAGGTGCCGGGGTCAAAATTCCGGATGGATACGTCATCAAAGACATGAAAGGCTTGTGGGCCTATCCTTCCTTCATTGATTTAAACAGTCAGTATGGCATGCCCGAAATCAAGCGCGAATCTTCCGGAAGACAATCGGAAGAACACAGTGTCCGCTCCGGATCGCATTACTGGAACGATGCCATTCATCCTGAAACAGAAGCCTCCACGTATTTCAGCACCGATGCCAAAGCATCCGCCAATCTGAGAAAATCAGGATTTGGCTGGGTGGTTGCCCATCGTGCAGACGGTATTGCCAGAGGCACAGGAGCTTTGGTCTCGCTGGCACCGGAAAGAGAGAATACCGTGCTGTTCAAAACCAATGTATCCGCTCATTTTTCCTTCAATAAAGGCATGAGTGCTCAATCTTTTCCATCTTCTTTGATGGGAAGCATCGCGTTGCTGCGTCAAGCTTTTTATGATGCCAAATGGTACGTTTCTGCATCCCCGAAGGAAACCAACTCGTCATTGGCAGCGCTCCATCAACAACAAAAAATGCCTTGTATTTTTGATGCAGGGGGAATACACAATCTCCTCAGGGCAGATAAAATTGGCGATGAATTCGGATTGCAGTTTATCATGCGCGGCGGTGGCGATGAATATCAATACATCGCTGAATTGAAAAAAAGTGGTGCTGCCGTCATCCTGCCCCTCACATTTCCTGCTGCCTATGAGCTCAAAACCTCAGCAGATTTGCTCAATACCCGACTCATCGATATGCAGCATTGGGAAATGGCACCGGCCAATGCCTATTTATTGCGCAAAGAGAATATTCCATTTTCGTTCACTTTCAGCGGATTGAAAAATGACGCTGAGTTCAAAAGTGCCCTGATAAAAATAATGGCTTACGGACTCACGGAAAAAGACATTCTGCAAGCACTGACCGCCACTCCTGCCGGATTGATTCGGGCTTCTGCCGAAATCGGCAACCTTGAGCCGGGTATGCAGGCTTCCTTTTTTATTACGGATGGAAATTACTTCGACGAAAAGACTTCCTTTTATGGGCAATGTTTGTCAGGAACATATTACGCCGAAGCCGATCAGCAATTGCCGGATGCTCGCGGCAGATATGTGCTCACCGGTAAAAACGCCTCCGATTCTATGGTATTTGAATTAACCGGAAAGCGCGCTGCTCCTGCTTTAAAATGGGTGTTTCCTGAAATCTCCGGTAAAAAATCGGTGGAAGTGCATGCCTTGCCTTACAGAATCGTAACACAAGACCAGGTGTTCGAATTTAATCTTCGTCAGAATAATGTGGAGTTGAAATCGCTCAGTCCGGCCGGAAAAGAAGGGCAGTATATAGGATTAAGAAGTGCACTACCCGATAAAGCGAAGGATACCCTTAAGAAGGAGATTCCCGCCGGCTATACATTCCGCTTGCCGTATCAATATGACTGGAAGGATAGCATTACGCTGATCAAAAATGTACAGGTATGGACCTGTGAAAAAGAGGGCATCCAATCGGGTTGGGATGTGTTGATTGAAAACGGAAAGATTAAAGCCATCCAGGAAGAATTGGCCCCGAATCAAGGTTGGAAAGTCATTGACGGAACCGGTAAACACTTAACCCCGGGCATTATAGACGAACACAGCCACATTGCCATCAGTCAGGGCGTGAATGAAGGAACTCAATCCGTCACTTCAGAAGTGCGCATCGAAGATGTGGTCTTTCCGCAAGACATCAACATTTACCGTCAGCTGGCCGGAGGAGTAACCACCTCACATTTATTGCACGGCAGTGCCAATGCCATCGGCGGACAAACCGCTTTGATCAAAATGCGCTATGGTGCTTCTGCCGAAGAACTCAAAAGAGGGTACAATCATAAGTTTATCAAATTTGCACTGGGCGAAAATGTGAAGCAGAGCAATTGGGGTGACCGCAATGTTTCGCGCTTCCCACAAACCCGCATGGGCGTAGAGCAAATCATTGCCGATGGATTCATTCGTGCCAGGGAATACAAAAAAACTGCAGGCACACCCGGTTTTAAACAAGACCTCGAGTTGGATGCGTTGTGTGAAATACTCGAAGGAAAGCGCTATATCACTTGTCACTCCTATCAGCAGGGAGAAATCAACATGCTCATGCATCTCGGTGATTCACTGGGTTTCAAAGTGAACACTTTCACCCATATTTTAGAAGGATATAAGGTGGCAGACAAAATGAAAGCCCATGGCGCTGCTGCGAGCACCTTTTCAGACTGGTGGGGATACAAATTCGAAGTGAATGATGCCATTCCTTTTAATGCCGCCTTGTTGAACGAGATGGGCATCTTAACCGGCATCAATTCAGACGATGCCGAAATGGGCAGAAGGCTGAATCAGGAAGCCGCAAAATCCTTGAAATACGGCAATATGAAACCCGAAGATGCCATGAAGATGATCACCATCAATCCGGCAAAAATGTTGCATATCGATCAAAAGACCGGCAGCATTGCCGTGGGAAAGGATGCCGACCTGGTGCTTTGGAATCAAGATCCCTTGTCGGTATATGCCAAGGCTCTCACCACGTGGGTCGATGGCCGTATATATTACGAAGAACAAACCGATTGGATGATGCAGCAAAAGGTGCAAGCAGAAAAGGAACGCCTTTGGAAAGCCATGCATCAGGCAGCAAAAAATGGCGAACCAACCCGAAAACCTGCCGAAATTAAAGAGAAACTTTACCATTGCGACGATATAGATGAAGACCATGAATAAGCTAATAACCACCCTACTTACCTTCTTTTTTAGCGCGGCGATGGTCCATGCGCAAATACTCATGCCGGCCAGAGATCAGCAGGAGCCCATCACCTTGTTCAACGGTACGCTGCATATCGGCAACGGCACCGTCATAGAGCAGGGGTTAGTCCATTTCGATAAGGGGCGCATTGTATATGCCGGTAAAATGGATGATGAAGCGCGGAGAAAATATTTAAAGAATGAATTCCGGAGTGTAGATGCCACCGGAAAGCACATTTATCCCGGTTTGATTGCCTTGAATACCATACTCGGATTGAATGAGATTGACGCTGTAAGGGCCACCCGTGATTATCACGAAACCGGCCACCTCAACATGAATGTGCGTTCAATTGTTGCCTATAATCCCGAGTCAGTGATTATACCTACCGTGAAATTTAATGGGGTATTGATGGCAGAAATCAAGCCCGATGGCGGAAGAATCTCCGGCACCGGCAGTCTCGTGCAGCTGGATGCCTGGAACTGGCAGGATGCTGCCGTGGCGACCGATGTGACCATGCATTTAAACTGGCCGGCCTCTTCTTATTCCACCGGATGGTGGGCAGAACCCGGAGAAACGGTCTCCCAGCACTGGGATGCAGAAATGCTCGAATTGCGAAAGGTTTTTGAAGAAGCAAAGGCCTATGCAGCCCTCAAGAAACCCGAAACGGTGCATTTAAAATATGAAGCCATGCGCGGACTCTTCAACGGCAGTTGTAAACTGATGATTCATGCAGATGATCGCATTGCTATTACTTCGGCTCTTGCTTTTGCAACGGATTACGGTATTAAACCTGTCATTGTGGGAGGAGCAGACGCCTGGATGGTCACCGCAGAATTGCGCAAAGCCGGTGCCTCGGTAGTCATTACACGAACCCATCGTTTGCCGGGTCGACAAGATGATCCGATCGATTTGGTGTACCGATTGCCCAAAGTACTGAAAGACAGCGGGGTGTTGTTTTCAATCACCGATGTAAACAGCTGGCAACAGCGCAATGTAGCCTTTCAAGCCGGCAATGCCGTTGCTTACGGTTTGAGCAAAGAGGAAGCCCTCGCTTCGGTTACTTTAAATCCGGCGAAGATGCTTGGCGTGGATAAAAGTTGCGGAAGTATAGAGGCAGGGAAAGATGCCACCTTGATCATCGCTGAAGGGGATTTGCTCGACATGAAAAGCAATGTAATCAGCGAAGCCTTTATACAAGGAAGGGAAATCCCGATGTTGAACGGGCAGAGGATGCAGTACGATAAGTATCGCACGAAGTTTGGGTTGTAGTAACAACTATGAATTATCGCCATAATTCTTGATCAATCCGGCATACCGGGTGGCTGATTGTTTTGTTATAAAAGTTGATTTGATTTTATTTATAAACGAATCATGGGTTTTATTTAGAGTGAAATCTTACAAATTCTCCCGTATAACCTCTTCCAATGTTTCCTCCGTGCCCTTTCCATACCCTACTTGTGTGAAAATTATTTTACCGGTTTTATCAATTAAGAAGATTGTTGGATAGCCCGAAACCCTGTATTCCTTTGCCACATCTTTTCCTTCAAGCAATACCGTATAAGAAACCCCGCGTTTGGCAAGGAATGCCGCGATGTCGTCTTCTTTTTTGTCGTAGGGATCTATGCCTACGATAATCAAACCCTGGTCTTTGTATTTCATGTGCAACGCCTGTAAAGCGGGAAGGGCCTGCATACAGGGATAACACGATTTATAAAAGAAATCAATAAGTACAAGCTTGCCTCTCAGATCATCAAGACTAACCATTTCATCTGTCAGTGAAGGCAGTTCCCATTCAGGCGCGAGGGTGTCTTTTTTTAACAACTCCGGTCTGTTGTAAGGAACATAATCTTTGATTTTATACCCTGAAGGGATGGAATTTAGGGTGAGGTACTCATCATTTGGTAAATGATCGATGACATAATGGTTCAAGATATCGCTCTCAAACTGATGCATTGTATCATGGTTCATCACCAGGTCAATGGCTGTACTATATTGCACAGGAATGTAGTCTTCCTTATTGATCCAATAGTGATATTCAACCCCAATCGGATTCATCATTTCTGTGCTGTCCTGATCCGGTATGCTATTGACCTGAACATGATAACAGGAATACCGGCCCACTTTCTCCTCTCCAATGAACTGGAAACTTTTGCGTGGGCTTACAAATTCAGAATCGTGCAGAAGAGGTGCACTTCCTTTATTTGTGAGGGGAGAATAAAAAGTATAATTATGACGGATGGCCTTGATGTGATCTGCCCATTGTATTTTTGACGTAATGGTTGCGGTAGAGTCTATTAAAGAGGTGGTTACCAGATCATCTCCGGTATAAATCACATCTCCGGTGTATTCGTTTTTCCAAAAACGCTGATAGTGAAATGCGGAAGAAAACAATGTGTCGTCCTCAAGTTTTTTGAAAGTGCCAGTGAACGAACTTTTGCTGGTATCAGGCCCACTCATGAACTTCATCCACTTGGTCATGTCATAGGATCCACTTTTAACCGATTGACATTTATTGTAGGATCTTTTTAAAATGTCTTGCGCATTTTGCGCGAATGTTGAAAAGGAACATATCATGACCCCGATGAGCAAAATTTGTTTATTCATGGTCGATTTCATTTATAAGTGCGGCTTTACATTCAATTAGAATACCCGATAATCAGATTTTATGAGGTTTCTTCTTGTCCTCATGAACGATTCAGCTACACAAAAATAAACCTAGAATCAGTCATTCAACTTACTTAAGACTTTTGGCGAATTTGGATTATACACTCACCCCAAAGATATAACCCACCAAAGCCGACAAACCCATGGCTATGGTGCCCCAAATGGTAATTCGCAATACGGCTTTTTTCATGCTTGAGCCACCGGTTTTGGCGGAAGTAGCACCTAAGAAAAAAAGAAAAAGGGTGGTGGACGCATACAACCAATATTCCATACCCTTCACAGGGGCAAACAGGATGACGAGCAACGGTAAAAGACCGCCAACAGTAAATGAAGCACCGGAGGCTATGGCAGCCTGAATGGGTTTTGCCTGACTCAATTCATTGATGCCCAATTCTTCTCGGATGTGAGCCCCCAAGGCATCTTTTTCGGTCAGTTCAATGGCCACTTGTCTGGCAGTTTCTTCTTTGAGCCCTCTTTTAACAAAGATCTGGGCTAAAATATTCAATTCTGCTTCAGGCATCTCGATGAGTTCCCTTTTTTCGCGTTCAATATCTGCGTTCTCGGTATCGGTTTGTGAACTCACGGAAACATATTCACCGGCGGCCATAGACAATGCACCTGCAACCAACCCGGCCACGGTTGCCAGTATAATGGGATCTCTGGTTGAACTGGCAGCGGCCACCCCAATAGCCAAACTAGAAATGGAGATAATGCCATCGTTGGCACCCAAAACTGCGGCTCTTAACCAATTGCTGCGATGGATATAATGGCTATCTAAATAGTTCTCGATGGTTATCTTTTTCATGATGTTTACAATCTAGTTTGATGCTCAGAAACGGTTCATTTTTTCTTCAATTCAAAATTACAGGAAAATTTGGGCCTTCTTTTACAAAAGAAAGATGATTAATAACAGCATTCTGATTGTTCGTTGGGAGTGGATTCAGCCCTTTTCTTTCACTTAATCTTACCATGTCCGGGAGCGATGACCTTTACATTGAATAGAAAAGGGAGAAAATGCCATTTTTCTTCCTAACGAAAATTTTACAATCGTTTCCTTGTCTGTGTCAGAAACCTCTGTACCTTTGACACAAGGGCTGTTTGTAAATTGAAAAATTCAACACTTTCAATATACCGGCTGAAGCGACAGGCCTAGAGCAGGCCCCATCCCGTTTACGGGAATGCGGATAAAACCAAACGGGGGAAGGTCGAAGCACATAGCAGGCCAAATCCTACTGATTACGGGATTTTTCAAAAAATCAGCCCTTATTTTTTCTTTAAGTCTTTAAGCAATCACACCACTTCCCAGCAATGTTTCTCCTTGGTACCAGGCCGCAAATTGTCCGGGCGTGATGCCTCTTTGCGGTTGATCAAAATCGATATAAAGGCCATCTTTTTTCATTCTCAAGGTAGCCTTCTGTAAGGCTTGGCGATAACGAATGCGCACTGCAAACGCTTCCGATTCATTTTCTCTTAAACTCGATGTCGGTTCCACCCAATGGAGGTCTTTCAACGGTATAAACAATCCTCTTCTGTACAATCCCGGATGTGTATCTCCCATTCCGGTGTAAACGACATTTCTATGCACATCTGTGGCAATGACAAACAATGGTTCTTCCATGCCGCCAACCTGCAATCCTTTGCGCTGACCGATGGTAAAAAAATGTGCCCCCTGATGGATGCCGACCTTATCTCCCATGTCTTCGGTATAATGATAAGAGATGTAGGGGTTTTGGTGGTACTTATCATCTTCATATATTGGATGATCTGCCGGAATCCGAATGATAGCGCCTTTTTTAACTTTGAGTTGTTGTTGTAAAAAATCCGGCAATTTCACTTTCCCGATAAAACAAAGACCCTGTGAATCTTTTTTTTCAGCGGTAATCAAACCATGTTCAGCGGCTAACCGTCGCACTTCACTTTTTTGAAGATGACCAATGGGGAAAAGTGATTTCGAAAGTTGATCCTGATTCACCTGACATAGGAAATAACTTTGGTCTTTTGAACCGTCGAGTCCTGAGAGCAGGTGATGTGTTTCTCCATTAGGTCCTGAAGTGGTGCTTTTGCGGCAGTAATGCCCGGTGGCAACAAAGTCGGCTCCCAACATCATGGCCGCCTTTAAAAAGACATCGAATTTAATTTCTCGGTTACAGAGAACATCCGGGTTAGGCGTTCTGCCGGACTCATATTCATTGAACATATAATCAACGATCTTTTTTCGATAATCCTCACTGAGATCGATGGTTTGAAAAGGGATGCCGAGTTTTTCGGCCACCATTAGTGCATCTTTGCTGTCTTCTTCCCATGGGCAGTCATCGCTGATGGTAACGCTCGTGTCGTGCCAATTTTTCATAAACATACCAATGACATCAAAGCCCTGTTCTTTTAATAACAAGGCGGCCACCGAAGAGTCAACCCCACCGGATAATCCAACGACTACGCGCTTTGCCAATGTGTATGTCCGAAAAGTCGGATGATTATTGTTTGATTAAACGCAGCGTACCCAGTTTTTGTTCGCCATTGCTAAAATTCATCAGATACTGACCGGCTGAAAGCGAAGATAAATCCAAACGATTTATCTTCAAAGCTTTCAAAGGTTGTCTTTGGAGCACTTTTCCGCTAAGCTCGGCAATTTCAACAACTATATTTTCGCCCTGAAGTTGGGTGAGATCAACATACCATTCTCCGGATGCCGGATTTGGATAGCCGGTAATCATACCTGCATTCAATTTGAGTATTTGCGCCCCGTTTACAGTTTGTGCTGTCCCGTTTTTCTCAGATTCTGAGCAGAAATTCATGGCTCGAAGGCTTATGTTATACGTGGTTGCGTGAGGATAAGTATGCACCGGATCTTTGACCATAGCGCTATCTCCATCGCCAAAATACCATTGAAAACTGTCTGCATGGGTTGAAGTATTGGTAAAGGTAACCGTTCTGCCATCCACACTTTGAGTAAACCCTGCCACTGCTTTGTCAAATACTGTTACCGGCAAGGCAACCGTAGCGCTGTTTCCGCAACTGTTCAAGGCCACAACGCGAGCTTCATGCGGACCACCGGTAATCAGCCATTTTACAGTAAGGGTGGTGTCGGTATTGGCTCCTACAATGCTTCCACCGCCACTCAACATCCAAAGATAAGAAGTTGCATCCGGCACTTTCGGAATGGTATAAGTGTAGGTTCCTTTACAAACCGAATCCTCATGCGCAAACGGAACCGGATTGGCCGGAGCTGCAGGTTCAACGGTGATTTCTCGCGTAAAGGTGTCGGTCCCAAAACTGTTGACCACAATCAATGAAACTGTTTTTACACCCGGTGTGCTGTAGTTAAAGGTATGCGGACCAATGCCATTTCCAATGGCGGGGCTTGCATCTAAACCAAAGTTCCAGGTATAGGTAGAAATAACCCCTTCAGAACTGTCTGTAACGGTGATGTCATCTTTTGGACAAACCACCGATTTGGTGACGGTAAATCCACCGGTTGGTTTTGTGATGCTGCATTTATTTTGAGCGAGCGCCACGAGTTTGCTCGGTCCACAAATATTGTTCTGGGTGCTCCTGTTCATGCACAATTTGCCCCCTTCGAGATCATTGGCATGTAGTACAGTTTTTCGCTCTCCGTTTCCTATGGAGTAATGCATAATTTTCTTTGAATCAATCACATGCCCGAGTTGATGTCCATGTCCAAGTTCATGGGTAGAAACTGATTCGAAATCCATTTGACTTCCTGAAGGTGTTCCGGTGCCATAATACCAGTTTCTACTGCTATCAAATTCAATATCGAGCTCGGCAACATACCAAATAATATTTCCTCCTGAACTGCAACCACTCCAGTAACTGTAACAAACGCCTAACTTGCTATCCGTAAATTTGGTAAGTCGAACCAGGTTCACATTATCACGACTGATGGTGTTTACCGTTGTTTCATTGCCCACATCCCAGTTCATCAAGGTTCCACATCGCCAGTTTTCAAGCGAACGCATGAAGGAGTTCACCGCCGTGGTTTTTTGCTTGAACTTGGTGTGCATTTGCCAGCTATACCCGCCTTTGCCATTGTCATCCACGTGGTCGGTTACAAAATATTGGGTATCGATAGAAGCGTCGCCATAAGTAGAATTGAGGTGAGAAAAGGTAATTTGAAGCTTTTTGGATGAGAATCCACTTTCGTTGCCATTGTTCACTACTTTAATGTTACCGGTTCCGGCACGCGAAGGCACATAAACCTCAATTTTTGTATTACTCCATAATTTGTAGGAGGAGCCAAATTCCGGCACAAAAAATCGTCCATCTCCAAAATTGGCATCTACAAATTGCACATTCCCATTGCCTCTAAAAGCGCCAAAGTTGGAACCATTGATGGTGAGCACTGACATTGTACCTGCGCTTATGGTGTCATGGCTCCATGAACTGATTACCGGAGGGGCCAACGGTCTGATTTTTCCTGCCCATGGATCTAAATTCACCGCATGGATGAGGCGCACATTTTCTCTCGTAATACCTTGAATTTCAGGATATAAAGTCGTTGTGAATGGCATGTAAGTCTGCAAATAGTCATGGGCTGCCTGTTCATCGAGGTCATATAGAATGAAGCTTTGAACACTCGCTACGCCTTCAAAATAGGATTGTGGGGTGTTATCACTATACAATTGATATGAACCTTTTCTAAGCATCAATATTCCTATGTTCCCCAATTGAAATTCAAGGGAAGGATGAGCGGTAATCATTTCATTGCCGATTTGCCCGCCGTCTGTAATCACTTCAATGGTTTTAGCAGAAATGTTACCTTTAAAAACCCGATAAACTTCGAGGGTATTGAGGGTGTAAATGAATGAGCGGTCCTGATTGTAATATGATTTTTTCATAATGACCTTTCCTTCCAATACATCTCCGGATTGTTGAATTCTGGTTTGGAGGGTCAAAGGCTCAACCATACATTGACCAAAACCGTATGCGGATACAAAAACCAATATAAATACGGATAAAATTTTATTCATGAAACAAACATAGTGAATTGAGGGTATAAATTTGCAGATTGGCAGTGAGATAACAATTTGTGTTACCCAAACATGGCGATTGAACAGAAAAATAGTTTCTGTCTAAAAAAAATAGGTAGGTTTGAAAGGTATGGCGAAACCATTTGATAAGGTTATTGGTGTAATAGGTGGCGGACAGCTGGGCAAAATGCTCATAGAGAGCAGTGCAGGCTGGAACCTTCGCTATCATGTGCTTGAGATAGAAGATACCGCGCCGGCGGTCAGACATGCATCCGGTTTTGTAAAAGGATCACTCACTGACAGCGAAAAGATTCGGGAGTTGGCATCCACTTCTGATATGCTCACCTATGAAATAGAGCATATCGATGCCGCTACTTTGTTTGAGCTTGAGCAGAATGGAAAAGAAGTGATTCCATCGGCTTCTGTTTTACAAATCATTCAGGACAAAGGTGTACAGAAGCAATATTTTAAAAGTAAAGGACTGTCTACCTCCCCTTTTGTGATATTGAATCATCCCGGTGAAATAGACAAACTTCGGGAATTGGGTCCACAGGAAAAACTGGTGGTTAAAAGTTGTCGCGAAGGGTATGACGGTAAAGGGGTAGCCGTAATCAAATCAGAAAATATACTCAATGCCGAAGGTCGTCTGCCTTTTGAAGGAGCCTGTGTGGTGGAGAAATTTATTTACAATGCCCGGGAGTTTTCGGTTCAGGTTGCCCGCAATCGCAAGGGAGAAATCAAAACCTATCCGGTGGTTGAAATGGTGTTTGATCCCCTTTCTAATCTCGTAGATTATCTTTTTGCCCCGGCCAATATAAACGAAGCATCTGCAAAAATTGCTTGTGATATAGCCATTAGTGCGATCGAAGGTTTTCAAGGTGTAGGAATTTTTGCCGTTGAGCTCTTTATGAATTATTCAGGTGATTGGTATATCAACGAAATTGCACCCCGTCCGCATAATTCCGGACACCATACCATCGAAGCCTGCTATACTTCGCAATATGAGCAGCTTAACCGAATTTTACTCGACCTTCCTTTGGGAGATACTTCCCTGATTCAACCGGCAGCCATGGTAAACTTGGTTGGGCCATATGGTCTGCAGGGTTCATATCAGCTCGAAGGACTCGACGTATGTTTCAGAACACCCGGTTTTTA
This sequence comes from Bacteroidia bacterium, assembly GCA_044339595.1. Taxonomy (GTDB): domain Bacteria; phylum Bacteroidota; class Bacteroidia; order NS11-12g; family UBA9320; genus CAZTGZ01. The sequence goes on along the minus strand of JBIIVF010000006.1, from coordinate 9,774 downwards.
CCTACATTTATACGATAAAAAAACCATCAAACCCGATCGGAAGATGGGGCATTTCACCGTTTTGGCGCGCAATGTGGATGATGCCATCGACCGCGCCCTGATGCTCAAACAGCATTTGCGTTTTGTATCAGACCAACCCGAAATAACTACAGATTAATCATAACAATATGCCATTAGTATCTATCATTATGGGCTCTGATACAGACCTTCCTGTTATGCAGGATGCCGGAAAAGTGCTCGAAGAATTCGGAATCGATTACGAAATAACCATTGTTTCTGCCCATCGAACTCCGGAACGTATGTTCGAATTTGCCAAAAATGCACCCAATAAAGGCATTAAGGTCATTATAGCAGGAGCAGGTGGGGCGGCCCATCTTCCCGGAATGGTGGCGGCTTTAACCCATCTTCCGGTTATCGGAGTGCCGGTTAAATCTGCCCATATGTCCGGCATAGATTCACTGCTTTCCATCGTGCAGATGCCTCCCGGGGTGCCCGTTGCCACAGTTGCCATCAATGGCAGTAAAAACGCCGCGCTGCTCGCGGTTCAAATTTTGGGTATTGCCGATGCCAAACACGCTGCCAAGATCAGAGAATACAAAGAAGAACTGAGAGACAATGTGCTAGACAAAGCCAAAAGACTGGAAGCAGATGGTTTAAAAGACTATATGAGCTTCATGAATTCGATATGATTGCCATTGAAGACACCTTGATCAGCGATGATTTGGTGATGAAGTCATTTGTTTGCAATTTAAACAAATGCAAAGGGGCTTGTTGTGTACAGGGTGATTCGGGCGCACCTTTGAAAGAGGACGAAGTGGATGAAATATCGCGTTTGTTGCCCGATATCAAACCTTTTATGAACCCGCAATATGTTCAAGATATCGAGCAAAACGGTTTTTTTGAAACAGACAAGGAGGGAGATCGGGTGACCACTTGTCAACCAAGTGGGGAATGCAATTTTGTCGTGTACAAAAATGGCATTGCATCTTGTTCGATTGAAGATGCGTATCATGCCGGTGTCATTCTTTTTCAAAAACCGATATCTTGCCACTTATATCCGGTCAGGATTAAAGAATACGCCTCTTTTACGGCGGTTAACTATCATCAATGGGATATTTGCCATGCTGCTTGTGAACAAGGAAATGCCCTGCAAGTACCTGTATATCGCTTTTTGAAAGCACCCTTGATTCGCAGATTTGGCGAAGGATGGTATGAAGCGCTCAATGCTTATTATGAACAAATTAACGATGAATTATAAGATACTCATATGGGCCATATTGGCTTTGGGAGCATGCAAAGTCAACAATGAAAATGAAGATAAAAACGCTCCTTTTGAACTAAAACAAGTCATTTCGGGTGAATATGAAACCTTGCAACTGGCAGAAGGGGTAGAAGCAGAAGTACTCGATAGTGCAGAATGGCCCTACGCCATGGCTGTTTGGAAAAAGGGACTGATGGTGAGCAGCTATCCACATGCGCTGATTGGAAATCCTGAGAAAAGTAAGGCAACAAAACCTTACTCTTTAAAGACCTTGATGACCGATATTCCCTTATCTGCCGATGTATTAAGATCAACCGAAGGGTATCAAAGCGGCATTTTTCCGTCCCCTTGGGGTGGCATGTTGGTGGCGGCTATGCCTTTTAAGGAGGGTGATCTATTTGCGGGAGGGAACATTTGGTGGGTAAATGACAGCGGAGCGGTGAAACTGGATGCGTTGGGAGTTTCTTCTTTTGTGAGCGTGTTTGCCTTACTCACGCCTGAAGGAAGAGCGGTAATTTACTATACCGACCAAGGAGTTCATGAAGGCTATTTGTACAAATTTGTGGCAGACCAGGGTACTGATTTTCGAAAAGGAAAAGTGTTTGTGTGCGATTTTCATGCCGGCAACTGGATCCCCTTGGATGTTGAGTTTAATGCAGTCTTGAAAGAGAAATACAATAACAATCAAAAGTTGTTGAGTCGGTTAAACGAGGCGGTTCACTTTTCGGGGGTACATATGGTTGATCCATTTTCGCACATACAGATGGACCCCTTAAACGGTAACATCCTCATTTCAGCCATGCCGCAGAAAGAAAAAGACCGCATGTTTGGCGGAATTTATCAGATAGCAGAAGTTGGTGGGAAATATGACGGTGCGTATTTTAAAGCGTCGTCTTTCATCTTTGCAGGGCTGCACTTTAATTTTACGCATGTTTCCCAATTTCTAACCGACTTTAATCATAATATTTGGGTAGTTTCGGGTATACCTTCTTATGATATTGGATCACCTGAATACAAAGCTTTTGGAGGAAACGCCTTGATAGTCATGCCGCGCAAAGGTCCTCAAAGCAGACTTATGTTGAGGGTCGCCGTGGCACCAGGGAAAGATCGGTTTAGTGGCCTTCTGCTCGATACAAAGAAAAAGCATTTATATACCTTTTTGGTTTCGGTGGATGGTCGTTCAAAGTTGCTGAGATTTAAAGGAAAGGGAATTGAAGGATTGCTGAAGTGATGAAACGTTGTAGCGGTGGAATGATTACACCGTTTAATTATGAAGGGATGAAATGATGAAGCGATGGAATGATTTAATGAAGAAGTGATGCAGTGGAGGTGAGGGTATTTAATATTTAATCATTACATCGTTCATGACCAATGGCAACGAAATATCTTTTATTTTACCTAGTGCCTATTACCTCATATTGATTGTTCGGCGTAGTCTCTGACTACGTCGGTGTGTTTCATAGTTTTTAACTATGCTAGCAGGATTAATAATGGAGAATAATTCAGAAAAAAGTAGATGGATCTGAGATTTAGAAGGAGTAGTGCACCATTCGGAGAATGAATGACACTCCGACGTAGTCAGAGACTAAGCCGAACGCAGGTTTTAAATATGAATAAGTGACAGGTTTACCGCGAAGTGCACCTGATCTACCGTTTCCCAAACGCGCAATAAATTTCCTGATATATTTGTAAATCGAACCTTAAAAAAATTAAAATTAATCACATGCGCTCCACTTTTACCATTTTGCTTTTATTTTCTCATATCCTTTTATTCTCTCAAACTAAAATTTTAAGGGCCAATTTTGAAGGGAACAGCACCATTAAGGCTTGGTTGGGGGATGATTGTTTGGTCGATACTGCCTTCAATAACCCTTATTCAACAGGCATGAATACCTCTGCAAGGGTTTTAAAATATGCTGATGTTGGTGGACAGTACGCCAATGCCTTTTTTAATGCCGGATTTAGTTTCGATTTATCGACAAACGCTGAGTTTTCTTTAAAAATCTATGTGCCCTCCAATGGAATTACAGGAAGCCAAAACAATCAAATTTCTTTAAAACTTCAAAATGGTTCATTGCCTGAACCTTGGTCAACTCAATCTGAAATTATAAAACCGATCGTGTTGGACCAATGGCAAATCATCACTTTTAACTTTGCTACAGATACTTTTCTAAATTTGGATCCCAACTCGACAGATCCCACTAAGAGATCAGATTTGAACCGGGTTTTAATTCAAATTAATGGTGAAAATAACAATTCGAAAGTTGTCGCTTATCTGGATGATTTTTTGTATTCGGGGCCGATTTCTAAATATACCCAATTAGTCTGGAGTGATGAGTTTGACGGAAATGGCGATGTGAATAGTCTTAAATGGTTTCATCAAACGCAATTACCCAATGGGGTGAGTTGGTACAATAATGAATTGCAGCATTATACAAACAGAGCCGTAAATTCATACCAGTCTAATGGCGTTTTGAAAATAGTAGCCAAGAGAGAAGAATTTACCGATCAAGGTCATACAAAGCAGTTTACCTCTGCCAGGTTAAATTCAAAATTTGCTTTTAAATATGGACGTGTTGAGGCTCGGGCTATGCTGCCCAACGGAGCCGGAACCTGGCCTGCTATATGGATGCTTGGAAAGAACATCAATGAACCAGGAGGCTATTGGACTCCCACTCATGGAACAATTAATTGGCCTGCATGTGGTGAAATTGATATTATGGAACATTGGGGGAGCAATCAAAATGTTATTTCCAGTGCGGTACACCATCCAATAGAAGGAAATTTATCGGTTGGAGAATATATTACCAATTCCCAGATTAAGCCCAATGTATCGAGCGAATTCCATATCTACGCGGTTGAATGGAATGAACAAAGTATCACATTCAGTGTCGATGGCATCAACCATTTAACATACAATCCGCCTGTTAAGAATCAGTACTCATGGCCTTTTAATGCCGAACAATACTTACTGTTAAATGTGGCAATTGAACCGAGCGTAACGCCCAATTTTAATCAATCTGCCATGGAAATTGATTATATTCGTGTCTATCAAGAAAACACAATCAGTACATCAAACATTACAGCCTATTCCCCCATTAAATTATTTCCAAATCCTGTTACAGACAAATTAACGATCCGATACTCCGAGAACAAACCGGCCAACGTTGAAGTGTTTTCAATATACGGGCAAAAACTATACGGTTGCGAACTCCTGGAGGAGGATACCATTATAGATGTCTCTGATTTTCAAAATGGGGTTCATTTTGTTAGATTATATGCAGATTCAGGAATGCAGACGTATAAATTCATAAAAAAATAACCGTTTAGAATTCAGAATATATCGCCGGTATCTGTTACTCTGATATACAGTCATTTGGAAGAGAAAAACAGATATTTCTAATCTATCGCTAGATAAGAATCTAATAAAGTTAGTTTAAGTTAAAGAAGCATTGTGTAGCTGTAATTTGGTTTTACTGAAAGAAACTTATATATTTCAAATGACTTTATCAGTAGGCTTTTATTCTAAGGCCAATGAATGCATTCCACTACTTAAGTCTTATCGCTGCTCTTTGCAAATTCACCACCGCAAAATAGCCAATAGCTCCACCGGTTACATTGCTCACCGGGTTTGCCGGCGGAGAATCAAAAGGAGAGCCCGATTTACTTGCCTCTGTCTGTGCCGCAATCAAATAATTATACCACTGTTTAGTGATGGCAAACTGATCTACCCGCACACTGTCATTTTGTTGAAAAGGAAATGGGAAGGACGCCCGGATATAATTGCCGTTCACAAAGGCGTCGTCATTTACAAAATATCCAAAATCATTGATCAAGGTGTCGTTGCGATAAATTTCCCAAAGGTAGTAATCACCGGGACCTTCATTCTCTTGCGCATGTTCAGTTACATAATAGCCTTCACGAATGAACCCTGATTTCTTGCGAAACTCATATGTCAGCGAGTCGATGGGTTTCTGAAAAGGACAGCGTTCAGCAGCGGTATATGTTTTGCCATCGACCACTGCAGTGAGGGTGTAGATGTTTCCCGGGATACATTTATTAAACTTTTGGGTGAAATATTGTCCTTTCAACGTATCGACACTTGATTCATAGAGCGTATCGAGGTAGCCCAGGTTATCAGAAACTGTGACCACAGCTCCCGAAATGGTCTTGGGTTTTGCGCCGGAAAAGTAGTCTTGGGTGTAGGTTAATTTCACCATCCATGGGGCTGAATCAGTGCTGATTCTTCCTTGAATGACTACCAGGGTTTTTCCATTCGACAAATCGGGATAGATGACCTTTTCACAGGCACTGAAAACCAATAGTGAAGCAAATATGAAGAGTAGATGAATTCGTTTCATAGCCTTTAAAATTTAAAGTTCCAGGTTACTGAAGGGATGATTTTGAAAAGCGCGATCTGTACTGCTTCCGTCTCACCGGTTTTCACGGTTTCGCCGGCATCGTTCTTCACCGTTTTTTCGCGGAAGACAATGGAATATGCGTTTTCCCGGGCATAAACGTTGTAAGCACTGAAGTTCCAGCTACTTTCAAATCGTTTACCCTCTTCTTTCTTATTGTCGAGATTGATGCCAATATCCATTCGGTGATACGCGGGCATTCTGAAGCTATTGCGATCGTCGTAATGAGGAACCACCAAATCATCATATACATATTTGCGGGCCGGAAATGAAACCGGTCTGCCCGATTGAAGTACAAAAGTTGCACTGAAGGAGAGTCTTTTGTTGAGTTGATAATTTCCTACCAGGTTTAAATTATGTCGTCGGTCATTTTGAGTTGGATAACTTCTTCCATCATTGATGCCATCAATGCTGCGCACGGTTTTGGCGAGCGTATAAGACAGAAATCCATTGAATTGTTCCCCGGATTTTTTGATGAAAAGCTCTGTTCCATAAGACCATGCCCGGCCTATCAGCAATTCAGCATCAATTTGTTCGTTAAAAAACAAGATGGCCCCATTGCGGTAGTCGATCTGATTTTGCATGTTTTTGTAATAGACCTCCACCGAAGTCTCCCATGCTGCATCTTTAAAATTTCGAAAGTAACCCAAAGCTACCTGATCGGCTATTTGTGGTTTGATGTTGATATTGGCGGGTATCCATTGATCCGTTGGCAGAGTGGATGCAGTATTAGAAGCCTGCTGAACATATTGGAAGGTTCGGTCATAAGAGGCTTTTAAAGAGACATCTGCATTGATGTTGTAACTGAGTGCCATTCTTGGCTCGATGCCGAGGTATGTGTTGTACAATTCGTTTTTACGATAGGTAAAGGTATCTGTTGCTGTAGGTGCTCCGAATTCGTCGCGCGCATATTGAAACTCATTGGCACTTCCGAGGTTATTAAAGGCAGAAATTCGCAAACCGTAACGAGCTTTGAATCGGGTATTGAATTTGTATTCATGATCTCCATAGAGTGCAGATTCAAGGGCCTTTCTCTCAGGATACTGGAAGGCTTTAAAAATGGCCGTTGAACGCAAGGGTTCTACTTTTCCCGGATTAAAGGTATGATGCGTGCTGATGATGCCGAATTCAAGTTTACTGGTTGGGGAGCGGTAATTGGCTAAATCTGCCTTTAAACTCCAGTCTGTGATGCCTTGAGTAACGCTTAGATTCTGCTGATCATTAAAATCAAAGGAGAATTTGTAGTTAAAATCACTGAATATGAATGTAACATTTGAAAAGAGTTTTTCATTGAAAAGGTGATTCCATCGGGCGGTAGCCGTAGCATTTCCCCAATCCAATCCAAAGAGTTCAGAGAATTTGAACACATCCCGGCCAAAATAGCCTGAAACAAAAAATTTGTCTTTATCGCTCAGAATGTAATTGGCTTTGGTGTTGAGGTCATAGAAATAGAGTTTGTTTTCCTGAACATCTTCGTTGGGTGCTAAAGGTAGAAAGATATCGGCATAGCTGCGTCTTCCGGCCACCATAAAGGATGCCTTGTCTTTTTGAATAGGACCTTCAAGGGTCAGTCGACTGCTGATAAGGCCGATGCCGCCGGTGGCTGCATATCGCTTTTTATTGCCATCTTTCATTCGAACATCAATGAGGGACGATAAACGGCCGCCATACTTCGCGGGGATTCCGCCCTTGTATACTTCGAGATCTTTGACCGCATCTCCGTTAAAAACTGAAAAGAAGCCCAATAAATGTGAGGCGTTGTAGACCGCTGCTTCATCCAACAAAATGAGGTTTTGATCCTGAGCACCACCGCGAACATTAATGCCTGAATTTCCTTCGCCGGCAGACTGTATTCCCGGCATGAAGGTGATGGTTTTCATGATATCCACTTCGCCAAACAAAACCGGAATCTGTTTGATGGTCTCGATGTCCATTTTTACCACACTGATTTTTTTGTTTTCTACTTGTTGTTCCGCTCTTTTAGCAGAAACCACGGCCGCTTTCATCTCGCGGGCTTTTTCTGAAAGTTCGATGTTGAGGGTGGTGTTTTTGTTCAAATTCACTTGTCGGGTCAAATCATCGTAACCCATGTATCGGTATACAACGGTGTAGGAACCCTTTTCCACGGTCATGGAATAAAATCCGTAGGTATTGGTAACAACTCCTAAGTTGTTTTCTTTAATCGTCACCGAGGCGCCGATAAGTTCTTCCCCGTTCGAGGCGTCTTTGATGTAACCGCTGATGGTGAATTTTTGAGCAAAGGAGCCGGAGGTAAATCCAACGATCAGCAATAAAGCTGAAATAATTCTGTACATGTTTAAATGAATGTGGTCTCAAAACTACAATTAGCGAGGCCAAAGGGTTTTGGAGTTAGATGAATTTTGTCTTAAATCTGACAAATTCTTATTGGATGCGGATTAGGATCAATGATTTCTCTCAGAATGGAAGGCCGTCCAATGAAAATCATCACCCCTTCACCGGCGTATTCTTCAAAATCTCCAGTAAAAAAATCCAGAATTTCTGTACTGAAGCAATGTTCACCATTTCATCCGGTGAGTGCGGATTTTTGATCGTTGGACCAAAAGAGATCATGTCTAATCCCGGCACGCGCTCACCGATGATACCGCATTCTAAACCGGCGTGGATGGCCATCACTTTTGGTTTACTTGCGAATAATTTTTCATACAGATGCTCCATCAAATCGAGGATTTCTGAAGTTGGGTTGGGTGCCCATCCAGGATAAGATCCTCGATGTTCAACCTCACATCCCATGAGCCTGAAGGGCGCTGCCACCGTTTGAGCAACATCTATCTTGCTGCTGTCAACCGAACTTCTTTGCAAGCTTTGAGAAACAAACACGCCTTCTTTGATGCTCACCCTGGCAAAGGAAGAACTGGTTTCTACCAAACCTTTGATGGCACTGCTCATGCGAAATACACCATTGTGAACCGCAGCAATGGCGGTAGTGATTTTTTGGGTATCCTCAGCGCTGAGTACTTTCTCTGGCAGATTCACGGGTGAAATTTCTATATTCAGGTTTCCATCTTGCAGCTTGAATTCTTCTTTGATGGCTTTCGCGCGGGCCTCGAATTCATCCAAATATGCTGCACTGTTCACGGTGATAGTGGCAAAAGATTCACGAGGAATAGCGTTTCTAAGGCTTCCTCCATCGAGTTCTGCAATGCGCAGATCGTGATTCTCAGCATTGCACAACAGGCGATTCATAATCTTATTGGCATTGCCTCTTTCAAGATGAATATCCACCCCGCTGTGTCCACCTTTTAATCCGTTTACGGTAATTCGATACGCGATGGTTCCGGCCGCCGGGCTTATCATCGAACAAACAAAGTGTGTATTGGTATCAATTCCTCCGGCACATCCAATGCTAAATTCGTCATCGTCTTCGGTATCGAGGTTCAAAAGAATCTGACCTTTTAGGATGCCTTTTTCGAGGTTAAATGCTCCCGTCATGCCGGTTTCTTCATCGATGGTAAATAGGGCTTCCAATGGCGGATGTGAAATGCTATCTGATGTCAGCAAACTCATAATGGCAGCTACTCCCATGCCGTTGTCTGCGCCCAAAGTAGTGCCGCGGGCTTTTACCCAATCGCCGTCTATCCATGATTGGATACCCTGTGAACTGAAATCAAATACGGTATCGGCATTTTTTTGATGCACCATATCGAGATGACTTTGCAGAATCACCGTTTTTCTGTTTTCCATTCCAGCCGTGGCCGGTTTGGTAATGATCACGTTTCCGCAGGCATCCACATAGGTAGGCAGGTTGAGCCCCTCACCAAAGGCTTTCATAAAAGCAATGACACGTTCTTCCTTTTTTGAAGGACGTGGTATAGCATTCAGGTCTTCAAAATGGTTCCAAAGAGCTTTGGGTTCGAGGTTTCTAACGTGGTTTGACATGTCGGCAAAGATAAGGATTGTGTGACACCAGAAAAAGGTTTGGCTATGCAATGTAGGAAGTCTAATGAAAGAAATTTATTAGATCATCGGATCAATGGATTAGTTTTCATTCACTCAGTTAACATTAAATTCAAATGAGAACTATTGCCTCAAAAAATGATAAATGTCATTTTAACC
>JBIIVF010000199.1:0-3426 GCA_044339595.1 Bacteroidia bacterium | reverse complement strand
CATTGCGGATTTTTATTAATACCGTAATCAGAGACACTTGTTTCGCATGTAAAACATATGTCAGTGATTACGGTATTAATAAAAATCCGCAATGGTACAACAACTGGGGAAATGTGAAATTAAACCGAAGCCCAAGCGGAAATCTCTTGGCAACTTATAATACAGTAAGGTATTTCGACACTTTGCAAAATCAATATTATGAAGATATGTCGAGTACTTTATTTGATTTCGACAAAATGACAGGTGAAGTGAAATTCAAGGATACAATTAATTACTCAAAGTCAAATTTGTTGGTTGATTCATTAGTTTATGGAATATACGATTTAGCAATTTCAAATAATGATTCTGTTTTGTTTGAGACATTTATTCTAAGCGGAATAAAGCCCGGAATTAGGTCAAAATTCTACATAACCAAGCAATCTTTAAATTCGAATCCTAACAAGGACACTTTAATAAGCACAGAATTCATTGACAGTACTTCCATGTTATTTAATAAAAAAATCGGGAGTCTTCGTTATTATTCTGATGGTGATCTTTACTTTCTTTCGGAAGACAATATGAAATCATCGAAAGATCCAACCATAATTAGAATGAATCAAATTTCGAATTCCAATAGTGTTTTGAATTCTGATATATTATTTTCAAAATATGCAGTGAATGCGCCTTTTAGCACACACAACCATTTTTATTCTTCCTACTCCAAATACAACTATATCAATATCTCCAAAAAAATCAATTATCAATGCAATGCAACGATCAACTTTGAAAACAACTCAGAACTTGCATTACCTGAGACACAGGTCAATTTCTATATCCGGAATCTTAACGACGAAATCGATTTTGTTTCTGTCGATGCTACCAAACCATTAACATTTCAAGCAAATGGCAATTATCTACTCAAGGTGATCCTTAAAAGTAATAAAGCCAATTACAAAGAAATCCACTACGATACCATAAAAATCCGCATCCCCGAAAAGCCTGTCGCTGCTTTCACCGCTTCTGATACCCTTGCCTGTCGGTTTGCACCGGTGCAGTTTTTCAATACCAGTAGATTTAACGCTGTGAAGCCCGGCGAAAAAGTAATCTTTCTCTGGGATTTCGGAGATGGTGAATCCCTTCAGACTTCATCCACTTTGACTTTCTCACATGCCTACGTTAAAGCAGGCACTTACACTGCATCATTGACTATTCTCAATGGCTATTGCGACAGCACTCTCATTCGCAATGCATACATCCGAATCACCGATGCCCCTAACCCGGGGTTTACTGTCTCTGCTCAACAAGGTTGTGCTCCGCTTTCAGTTTTGTTCATCGATACCGTTCTGCATAATGTAACCCGAAAAGAATACTTTTATTCTGATTCTGAACTTTGGAAACCTGTAGTTTCCACTCAGTTTAACCATACCTTTGATACGCCCGGACAATTCTATGCCGTACAAAGACTCTATGGCAATACCGGTTGCATCACTCAAACAGATACGCAATATTTTTATGTTTCACAAGGGCTTACTTCAAATGACACCTCTCATACATCGCTTGCCACATATAACGGCAATCAAAGTATTAAAATTGAGTGGGACACTTTAGATGCTGCTGTCCTATATGCCTTGTATAAGTCAAATGACGGCATGTTGTTTCCTACTTCACCCTATGCCATTACTTCTTCCAACAGTTTCAGTGACCCAATTAATTCTCCCGGACCGCTGGCTTATAAAGTAAAAGGAATAGATAGTTGCGGCAATTATTCTGCATCCGGTCACATAGCAAAACCGGTATTGTTAACAGGGAAAGCTTTGCCCGACAATTCAGCAGCCATTTTATCTTTCACGCCCTATGAGCAGTGGCAAGACACCCAAATTCAATACACCCTTTCTTACCGGGATAATAATCAATGGCTTGATTTAACAGAACAGCAACAATTCCATCAATTTAAAGACCCTAACTATGCAAGGACCGATGCGTTTGAAAAATGTTATCGAATAAGGGCATCCAACAATTCATTACACAGCTTAAGCAATGAAATATGCATCCCTTATATGCCCTTTGTTTTTATGCCGAATGCATTTAGTCCGAATGACGATGGGCTGAATGACGCATTTAAGCCATTGGTGTATGGACTTACTTCAGTAAAAATCTCTATTTACAACCGCTGGGGAGAAAAACTCACCGACTTATCCCTCGGCGAAGCCTGGCAGCCCAAAGACATTATGCCGGGTGCCTATGTGGTCACCTTCACCGGCAAAGCGCACAATGGTAAAGATTTCTTTTTGAAGGAAACAGTGTGGGTGGTGAGGTGAATTATCAATCAAAATCCGTCGTCAGCTTGAATCGGAGCACCCTGCCATTCCCCGCATCGGCCACATAAATGATTCTGTTTTTGTAGGCTACCGCAACCGGACGATCAAATTTGTTTAATGCCTTACCCTTGCCACCAAAAGAGGCCATTTGATACTTGGTGTCGGCGCTTCCGGGGGGTGGTTTAACCCCTTCCAATCCGGTGATGGTGAACTGATAGACTGAATCTTTGCTCTCATCCACCACAAAAATGTATTGACTTTGATCCCCGGCAATGGTTACACTTCGGGGCGTCTTAAACTTATATGGACTGATCAGAAAACCTTCTGCTTTGGTATAATCCTCAAATTCCATGGACCTCGGCGCATAACTGGCACCAAATTCACTTTCGAGATAGTCGATGACCTGCACTTTGATTACGGAATTATCATCTACGGATGTGTAAATGAACTCCTTCCCGCCCCGCGCACTGATTTGAGGGGGTTGCACAAAGGAAGCAATGCTAAACGGCTTTTTGAAATAATTGTTGAAGAATCCGCCTCCTGTTGTGGTCACTACCACGGGGGTCAAAAGGCTATCACGATCGCTAAAAAGCAAAATGCCATCATCCGGACCGCCAAACTGATTGGGGTTATTGCTTTGTCCGGAGCGGGTAACGTAGTAGGAATTGTCTTCCAATACCGCCACCTTATTAAACGTCACCAGGCGATCTGAAGCCGAAAAGGTACTTTTAAAATAGAATGGATGTACAATTTTATTGAGGATGCGGGCATTTCGGATGCCATAACCCGAAGCACCATTCAAGGCAATGCGATACAAACAAGTGAGATCATAAGGAACCCCGGCCACGGTATCGGTGTAGGTGCCAATGGCCAACAGATTGAGCCGACGATCCTGAGCAACACTGCGCACGCCCTGAACCTTCATGCTTCCCAATTCACGACCGGATTCATCAAAAGCAATGATCTCGTCGCGGACGCGATCCACCACATAAATGAGTTCATCAAAACCGGCGATGATGTCGGATGGCTCAGAAAATCCTTCCCAAGCCGGTTGAATGGGCACATAGGCAATCTCACGGGGTTGAAACTCCGGCACCTCAATAAAATCGAGGTCGGTTTTGTCGCCAAA
>JBIIVF010000198.1:0-3433 GCA_044339595.1 Bacteroidia bacterium | reverse complement strand
CACCAAAATCCACCACATTGAGTTTGTGATTTTGACTATACACGTGCAGAAGGGCGGTCATTACAAACCAATCGTATTGTTTTTCGTAAAACAAAACGGAATCCCTTTCATAGGCCGCTTTTCCCTGTTGAACGGCGAGGGTCGCATCGATAACTTTTTGAAGAATGACGCCATCATTGTAACCCCGGCTATGTTTTTGGGCTTCTTCCCATGAAGGATAATGCCCTGAAAATCCGTAGGGTTTGCATTGCAAGGTCAATCTTTTAATTTGCCTTAGTAAGGTGTCTATTTTCATTAAATGTGTATTATGGAATCCGCAATAAATGGTGTCAGGATTCTATTTTCTTTTCAAAAGAAGAAAGTTTAAACCTTTAGTGACAAATATTGAACTTTAAATCTTTAATTAATTTCCAGACAAGCAAGTTCCATATAATCTTCTTCAGTTAGAAAACTTCTGATTACCTCAAAATGTGATAATATTTTATTAGAAAGATTTTGAGTGGATGTATTCCCAATTCTTAGCCAAATAATTTTTGGTGGGTGTCCAAAAAGAGCGGCCAGATCATAGAAATCAGCATCAAAAGTTACGAGATGTAAAGAGTGAGATTTGGCATATTTCCATATTTCAATATCTGAGGCAAATTGTAAACTAAATTCTTTCACATGTCTCGCATCAGGGAATTTGTCTTGAATTAATCCCAAAATTCTAAATGAAATGTTTTGGTCAAAAAGAATATTCACGAAGCAAACCTGATTTTATGTTCACGATCAGCGGCATAAGCCAAAGTTGCTTTAATGTCTTCTTCGGTTAATTCGTCATATTCATTGAGAATATCTGAAGTAGTCATGCCTGAAGCTAACCAACCTAAAATATCAAAGACGGTTATTCTCATTCCTCGTATGCATGGCTTCCCGAAACGAACGTTTGGATTGATGGTGATAATTTCAGTGTAATGTTTCACCTTACGAAGATAGAAAACTATAATCTAATTAAGAAATATGACAGAGGTTTTGTTTGCTTGTTGCCGGGTGTTTTATTACCGAAATCTTTCAATAATCCTTCTCAGATTTTTACCTAAACTCCTTTGTTGTCTAAAGAATTGACAAATCGCATCATAGGCTACCGCGTCCGGTTGAATTCGATCGGTCAATGTGGGCACTTTCAAGGACAGGGATTCATGAATATACTGCCGGTCGCTTTTGCTATGTGTACCGGAGGCATCCAGACCGGTGTTTTGGATGAGCGATTGTGCCGGGTATAAGGTGAGTTTATTTTTGAGAAAGGCAGAAGCATACCACAAGATGGCCCAGGAATCATTGCGGCCTTCAATTTGTTTGTCGAGCATTTTGCTGTATGGGTAATTTCCTTCAAAATCGAATTCGTCCAATCGGTTGGCACCAAGGAGTTCTGCTTTGAGTTTGTTCCCGTCTTTTTCCAACAAATCCCAACCTCTTTTCCAGGTGGCCCATCCCCAGCAATCGGCTCCTTTCAAAAAATACGTTTCAGTGTGTGTAATGGAAACAGGATACGAATAACCGTGAACACTGATCACCTCATCAACTTGTTCATATTGGGTGAGTGCCTGATTCATGTAAGAAAGAAAAAAAGGCGAAGTCAATAAGTCATCTTCGAGCACAATAACCTTTCCGTATTTCTGCATCTGATCGGTCACTCCGGAAACAATAGACACACTCAGCCCTTTGTTTTCTTTTTGTTCAATGATCTGAACGGATTTAAATCCTTTGACCTGCCGAATGATTTGACGCACTTCATCCACATGTTTCTGATGCTCCGGCTTTTTGGCTGCATCCGCATAGATAATTAAATCGGTCTGTTCTGCACCTTCATTTTGGGCCAATGCACCCAAGGTCATCAAGGTGTGGATGGGGCGGTTATAAACGAAAAGCAGGACAGGTGCGTTGTTCAATGGAGTTATTTTTGATCGGGTTGAAATGAATTCCTTACAAGTATAAACCGTAGGATTTACTTTTTGTTGAACCTTTGATTCAATTTGAGGAATTTCTCAACAATTTCATTGATTTCAGGGGATATTTTTAGGCGATAGGCCAGCAATACATATACCGTTCCTAAAATGAGGCAACGTAGAAATCCGTCTAAAATCGGATGCCCCATGGAAGGGATAAACCAATTGATGCCCAGCATGAATAACAAAAGCAGCAAGGTATAGAGTATGCCTTTGTTTAACGGAGTGAATTGGAATCTCCAGGCCAGAAAGATATGCATGATGCCGTGCACAACCACCGCGGTGGTAAGGGTGGCCAAAGCGGCTCCTTTGATGCTGTAAAGGGGGATAAAGTAAAAATTGGCCGTGATGCTGACCACGGCCACAATTACGTTGAAAACCAGTCCAAATCGGAAATATTTGAATCCGATGATCGGACTGTTTAACCCTGAGATCATTTCTACCAGTTTAGAAGCCCCCACAAAGAGAATTACCGAGCTGCCTGCCCTGAACTCATCTCCGTTGGGCATCACAGAGAATAGGTTGTCGATATTCGAAACCACCAGTAAATATATTAAGGAACTGATTAAAAATTGAACAGAAGACGTCCGGGTGGCGATGTCTTTCACTTTGTCGTACTGTTCATGCGTCAGGGCTTCAGATAAGATTGGAGTAGTGATTGATATGATGGCCCTGTGTGGCATATCTATGAACAGAGCCACAAAAAGCGAGATTCTCCAGATACCGGTGCTTGCCAAACCTTCTTGTGCTCCCAAAATCAGCGTAACCAAACTGGCCACAATGATGCCGCTCATAGAACTTACAACGGTATAGGATGTGTAGGTTACAATTTCATTCTTAAAGCTTTTTGTAAGGATATTGAAATCAGGCTTAAATGATATTTCGATGATGCCTTTGGCATAGAAATAATTGGCTATCATGGCTATAAGGTAGATGGCAATGTTCAACAGAACTACCGTGTGGAAATCAATCCAATTGAAAAAATACAGCGCACAAGTGATGATCACCAGTATTCTCACCAACACTTCACGGATTAATTTGGGAACAACAATTCTGTTGGCAAGAGAAGCTACTGTTTCGAAATAGATTTGAAATAGGGTGAAAAAAGTAAGCGGGAACAGCCACAGAAAATAATCCGTAAACAAGGGTGAATTAACCACATATCGGGCCATGATGTCATCTTTATATACCCAGACCAAAAGGGCTGTGAGCAAAAATCCCAACAACGCCTGCGCCATACTAAAGAAGAAAAATCCATTGTGTTTTTGTTCGTCGCTTTTGAATTTTGGAAAAAAACGCACCATGGTGTTGTTGACTCCGAACTGTGCAAAACTGGCAAACAGTAGTGCTACATCCACCAAAATGCCCGTCAAACCAATTTCCGTTGGCGTAAATACCAAAGGAAATAGAATAACGACATTAAACGCGCCGAGTACCATCCCGATATA
>JBIIVF010000197.1:0-3458 GCA_044339595.1 Bacteroidia bacterium | reverse complement strand
CCTACGGATTGCTTTTTCTCGGCTGGAAGGTCGACTACCTGCAATATGTTGCCGTCATCAGCACTTCGGTAGTCACCCAAATTGCATTTAGTCTCTGGAAGGGAAAACCGCTGCATTCCATTAAAAGTGCTCTTATTACGTCGCTCGGCCTCAGTATGTTATTAAAAGCGGCATCCCCCTGGTATTTTGCACTGGCCGGATTTATTGCGATTGCTTCTAAATTTTTGTTTGTTTATAAGGGTAAACATCTCTTTAATCCGGCCAATATCGGCATTGTCGCCTGTTTGTTATTGACCGATAAGGTTTGGGTTTCCCCCGGACAATGGGGCAGCGATATGGTGCTGGTTTTTTTTATGGGGATGGCCGGCATCACCGTGTTGTTGAGAATTGGTCGCATCGAAACTTCTTTGGCCTTTCTGGGAGCGTTGTTTTTGTTTCAGTATTTGCGGGTCGTTGCTTATCAAGGATGGGATTTCCCGGTTTTGATGCATAAATTTAGCAGTGGCACACTGTTGTTGTTTGCCTTTTTTATGATCACAGACCCCATGACTATCCCTAATCACCGCCGTGCACGCATTCCTTGGGCCATTCTGGTTGCCGTCATTGCGTTTGTTCTGAGCAGCAAGTATTTCGTTTACACCGCCGCCATTTGGGCCCTGTTCGCTGTAACTCCGGTAACCGTATTGATAGACCATTTTTTTAAAGCCAAAAAGTTTGAGTGGTTACCACTACCCGGTTTCAAAACCTCCGCAATTCAAAAAGCAAATACAAGTATATGATACATTCAAAAATTATTTTAACCCTGATGGGAGCACTGCTGCTCTCCGGAACCCGGGTCATGGCCTTCTGCGGCTTCTATGTGGCCAAAGCAGGCGCGCAGCTATTTAACAACAAAAGTGAGGTAATTCTGGTTCGAGATGGCAAGAAAACGGTCATTACCATGAGCAACGATTTCAAGGGTAATGTGAAGGATTTTGCCATGGTTGTTCCGGTGCCGGTGGTACTTCAGGAAAATCAAATCCGCATTGCCGATGCCGGCATTTTTCAACGGCTGGATGCCTATTCTGCTCCACGGCTGGTTGAATATTATGACGACAATCCTTGTGAGCGAAACTACTACGACCTGGAGGTCAGTGAAGCGGCTGTGCCGATGTCAGTTGAGAGCCGAATGATGTATAAATCAATGGTAAAAGACGAAGTGATCATTGAAGCGCAATATCAAATTGGTGAATATGACATTTTGTTGCTTAGCGCCAAAGAAAGTGTCGGACTAAAAAACTGGTTGCTGGCCAATGGATATGCCATTCCGGATAAGGCAGAGCGCGTGCTGGAGCCCTACATCAAAAGCAACATGAAGTTTTTTGTGGTCAAAGTGAACCTCGAAAAACAAGCTAAGTCGGGATTTGATTATCTGAGTCCGATTCAGATCGCGTTCGAATCGGATAAATTTATGTTGCCTTTGCGATTGGGTATGGCCAACTCAACCGGAGAACAAGACCTGATTGTATACGCCTTTACCCGCAGCGGAAGGGTGGAAGCCACCAACTACAGAACCCTTCAAATGCCCACAGCGCGCAATATTCCGGTTTTTGCCAAGGAAAAATTCGAGCAGATGTATGTCGATTTGTTTGAAAAGGAATACCGAAGCGAAGGTAAAAACTCTGTGTTTTTGGAGTATGCCTGGAATGTCACCCCTACATGGGGAGGAATGAAATGCGACCCATGTATCGGACCTCCGCCCATTTTTGCGGATTTGTCTAAAGCCGGTGTCGACTGGGCGGCTTCTGGCGCTTCAGTTTTCTTTACCCGCATGCATGTTCGATACAGTGAAGCTAAATTTCCGGAGGACCTGTTTTTTCAGGTCACCCCAAACAACGAGCATTATCAGGCACGGTACATCATCACCCATCCCGCTCAAGGCGATTTAAGTTGTGACGACGGAAAAACCTATGTGCTAAATTTAAAAAACCGTCGCAAGCGCGAATTGGCTGAATTGGCGGCTCTCACCGGCTGGAATACTCAAAAATATACCCGTTATATCGAAGATGGCAGCAGTTGGATAGATGAAAAAAAGGAGAACATTGTTCCGATTTCAGACAAAAAAGATGGCCCTTCGGCACCCATGTTTTTTGCCATTTTTCTAACCCTGCTTTCCTTATTGGCCTATCATCAATTTAGATTAAAACCAACCGGGATAACTTCCGGGTTAAAAACTTAGCCGAAGCGGCATAAATCCTGTTTTTTATTCCTGTTTCTGAGTGGGTCGATGTCATGTCGGCCCATTTTTGTTGCAGGTCGGGTCGAATCGCATTCTACAATAACGACCATATTAAAACAACGCCGGGTAATCCTCCGGAGCATATTCGTGCATCAAATCATATAACTTGATGAAAATATCTTCTGCACTCGGTTTAGAGAAATAATCTCCATCCGTGCCGTAAGCCGGACGATGTTCTTTTGCAGTGATGCTCAAAGGGGCACTATCTAAATAGCGATATCCGCCCTGAATTTCCAGAATCTGCTGCATGATATAGGCAGAGGCTCCTCCGGGAACATCTTCGTCTAACACCACCAGTTTATTGGTCTTTTTAAGGGATGCCGCAATGCTTTGATTCAAATCAAATGGCAACAAGGTTTGAACATCGATTAATTCTACCGAAACGCCTGCTGTTTCCAGCTGTTTGATGGCGTCTTCTGCAATGCGAACGCAACTTCCGTAAGTAACGAGGGTAATATCTTGTCCCGGGACGATGACTTCCGGTTTACCCAAAGCCACGGTAAAATCAGGCAGGTTATCGGGCATTCTTTCCTTCAGTCGGTAACCATTCAGGCACTCAATCAACAAGGCCGGTTCGTCGCTTTTTAACATAGTGTTATACATTCCGGCAGCCTGAACCATGTTTCTGGGAACGAGCACATGCATACCCCGAACGGCTGAAATAATCATGCCCATCGGTGAACCACTGTGCCAGATTCCTTCTAAACGATGTCCGCGGGTACGAATCACCAAGGGAGCCTTTTGGCCACCCCGGGTTCTGTATTGAAGCGTGGAAATGTCGTCGCTCATGATTTGAATGGCATACAGCAAATAATCGAGATACTGAATCTCTGCAATGGGCCGTAAGCCTCGGATGGAGGATCCTAAAGCCTGACCGATGATGGTCAGTTCGCGAATTCCGGCATCCATCACGCGCAAATCACCATATTTCTCCTGAAGACCGGCAAATCCTTGATTCACATCCCCAATTTTCCCAACGTCTTCACCAAAAGCAATAAAACGCGGGTCTCTTTCTAAACAAATATCGAAAAAGCGTTGAAGCACTTCAAAACCGTTCAAAACCGGAGAGTCATTGCTAAAAACGGGCGCAACTTCAGGTACTTTGAGGGCCGATTTGGCCGATTGGCTGTATTGATGGCTGTCGTACCGCTCCTGGTTGATGGCTCCAAAGTTTTGATAC
>JBIIVF010000196.1:0-3467 GCA_044339595.1 Bacteroidia bacterium | reverse complement strand
ATGGTGATGTATAAGTTTCCTGCAGCAGGAGGGAAACCCGAGAAGTTGCCCATACCGGCGAGTGAAAAGGCAAGAGCGGATCAAATGCACCAGGAACTGGCTGAGACCATCGCTGCAAATGACGAAGGGCTCATGGAAAAATATTTTGAACAAGGAGAACTCAGCGAAGAGGATATGAAAGCCGGCTTGCATACCTCTATGATTCGACATGATATTTTTCCTGTGTTTTGTGTCTCTGCCGAGAAAAATATGGGGGTAGGAAGGATTTTAGGATTTATAGATAACATTTGTCCTTCCGCTTCTGAAATGCCTCCTCAAAAATTGGTCAACGGTGAAACTCTACCTTGCGACCCGAAAGGGCCTGCATGTATTTTTTTTTTCAAGACTATCATTGAACCTCATATTGGCGAATTAAGTTTGTTTAAAGTTTACAGTGGGGTCATTAAAGTCGGACAAGAATTACTCAATGAAAATACCGGCGTTACCGAAAAGTTTAACCAACTTTTGTTGCTCGAAGGGCATAACCGCATACCGGTTCAACAACTGGAAGCCGGTGACATCGGTGCCACCATCAAACTTCGCTCTACCCATGTAAATAACACCCTTCATGCTCCGGGCGCCAATTTACAATTGGTTCCGATTGAGTTTCCCCGTCCGAATTTGACCATTGCCATTTCAACGGCCAACAAAGGTGAAGAGGAGAAATTGGCTCAAGCCTTACACACGCTAACAGAGGAAGATGCCACGGTTCATTTTGAAGTTTCACCTGAACTCAAACAAACCTTATTGCATTGTCAGGGAGAATTGCACCTGAACGTCATCAATTGGAAAATTGAGCACATCCACAAATTGGACGTGTCCTTCGAAAAACCCAAAATACCGTACCGTGAAACCATTCGAAAGAAGGCAGAATCGATTTATCGCCATAAAAAACAAAGTGGAGGATCCGGTCAATTTGCAGAGATACAATTGAGGGTAGAGCCTTGGCACGAGGGCATGCCTGATCCTGAAGGAGTGAGCGTGCGTGGAAGAGAAGTGGTTGACCTGGATTGGGGTGGAAGGCTCGAATTTATCAATGGTATCGTTGGTGGAGTCATTGATGCCAGATTTTTACCCTCTGTTTTGAAAGGGGTGATGGAAAAAATGCATAATGGTCCTTTAACCGGTAGTTATGCCCGCGATGTGCGCGTTACAGTTTTTGACGGAAAAATGCACCCGGTAGACAGCAATGATTTATCTTTTAAAATAGCAGGATTGAAAGCCTTCAGAGAGGCATTCAAACTGGCGGATCCTCAGTTACTTGAACCCATTTATCAGGTTGAAATATTATGTCCGGATGAAATGGTGGGATCCGTAATGGGCGATCTTCAAACCAGAATGGCCGTAGTGAATGGGATCGATACTGAAGGGCATTTTCAGAAGATAAAAGCCAGGGTTCCTTTGGCACAAATGCACATGTATTCATCCACTTTACGCAGCCATACGCAAGGAAAAGCCAGATTTAAAATTGATTTTGCCGACTATGCGCCGGTTCCCTATGAACAACAGCAAAAACTGGTGGATGCCTATAGCAAACACGACGTGGATAAGGAATAACGGCTGTTTTAAGCGCGTTGGGAATGAACCCATCAAAATAGGATTTTTCCTGAATCGGTAGCGTTCAATTCATGACAAAATAGTTTTAATCAAGATGATGCGACTCCATTCGGGGTCGCATTTTTTGTAGAAAGTTGTCACTCTTTAAACCTTCAGGACTTCCCGGATTTTTTCACTGATTGAAAGGAGCAATGCGCACAGTAAGGCAAATCAAAAATCGGGAAACCCAATATTGATGACAAAAGGAGCAATAGGTGGTTTAAGTCCTACCTTAAGCCCGCATTAATATCCTCTAAAACTGCTTCGCCCGGGCAAATTTGATCTTGGGTGAGTTGGTTCAGGGGTTGTTCAGAGGTCTGTAATATGCTGTGCAGGTCGTGCGCATGCGGATCAACAAACAACAATCCGGTCAGTATTTCATTGTCATTTTTTGCGTTTTGAAGCGCATTCATGGCTGATTGACGATTGAGTGGATCCCAGGCATCATTGATTTTGTGAAGTTGAATCACCGAACCATCGTGCATAGTCACATCTTTGTGGGTGCCTTTGGGATATTCAACGCTGATTTCAGTCATGTGCGGCACAAAATCGATGGTGGAGGTGGCTTCAATATGTTCACGAACAAAGTCGTATGATTTGGTAGAACCCGGATTATTGTTAAACGTAACACAAGGGGAAATCACATTGATAAATGCAAATCCCGGGTGAGTCATGGCTGCTTTGATGAGTGGAATCAATTGCGTTTTATCTCCGGAAAAGCTCTGTGCAACAAAACTGGCGCCCAATTCCATGGCTAAACTGGCGAGGTCAATGGGTTCAAATAGATTCACGTGACCACCTTTGTTTTTCGACCCTTTATCGGCAGTGGCAGAATCCTGACCCTTGGTAAGCCCGTAACATCCGTTACTCATAACGATATAGCACATGTTTAAGCTTCTGCGAATGGCATGAACAAATTGCCCCATGCCGATGCTGGCGGTATCCCCATCTCCCGAAACACCGAAATAAATCAGATCGCGGTTGGCCAGATTGGCTCCGGTGGCTACCGAAGGCATTCTTCCATGCACAGAATTGAAACCATGTGAATTGCTGAGAAAATAGGTCGGGGTTTTGGAGGAGCATCCGATTCCGGAAAGTTTCGCCAGGCGATGGGGCTCAATGTCCATTTCATACGCAGCCTGCACAATGGCAGCGGAGATGGAATCATGTCCACATCCTGCGCATAAGGTGGATAGGGCCCCTTCATAATAATCGACGGTATATCCCAATTTGTTCTTTTGCAAATCAGGGTGGCGGAATTTAGGTTTGATATAACTCATGTTGTAGGTTGCTTTTGGTAGTGAGAAGTTGGAGTAACCAATCCATCACTGTTTAAATGTGACTGTATTTGCTGTAGAATATGATCTGCGGTAATGGGCATACCGTCGTAGTTTAATACGGATACCAATTTTGCCGGATTGGCCTGTAACTCAATCATGAGCAGACTTCGCATTTGCGCATCTCTGTTCTGTTCGATGACAAATACGGTATTGTGTTCGGTTAAAAAAGCGTCTACGGTTTGGTTAAATGGGAAAGCCCTGAGACGGATGGCATCCACCATCACACCGGCTTCTTTCAATAAATCCATGGCTTCTTCGGCCGCATATTCTGAGGTGCCAAAGAACAAAATTCCAAGATTCGAGGTGTTCTCATCCTGATATAATTGTGGTTTAGGAACCATGTTTTTTGCGGTATTCCATTTGCGAATCAAACGATCCATATTTCGCTGATAGGCGGCACTGTCTTCGGTATAGGCAGCATATTCATCTCTGGAAGTACCCCGGGTAAAAAAGGATCCTTTGGATGGATGCGTTCCCGGAATGGTCCGATAG
>JBIIVF010000070.1:0-12363 GCA_044339595.1 Bacteroidia bacterium | reverse complement strand
CGATGGGCGAACGCCGACCGAACTACTTTTCCTTTTCTTAATATCGAATGACTCAGAGAATAGGTTACCCAAATAAATATGAGAAGTGGCTCCCATCGTGACATTCGCAGCGGATAGAAAAGAGAAACTTTGATTGCCGAGCCACAGTGAAAATAGTACAATAAGGCAACGCCGAAATTGGACTATATTGAACCTGGTTTCGGCATTAAGCCTTGACTTTTTTTGCTTCACTCCCGTAGACCATGCTACGGGATTTGTCAAGAAAAAAAAAGTGGGGCTAGCAAACTTTTGTTCATTGTACAACGACGATTGGGCAAAGCCCTGAAAACCTATTATCTTCCTCCATCAGAATCTCCCTCCAACGAATTCATGAAACCCGTATCAAATATGTCAGGGGACCCCGATGACCTGACCAACAATTCATCCATCCGGATGCGCTCCTCTCACATTTCCAAAACATCACCGAAATATTTCCCCCATGAGATGACCCAAAAATGAAATTATCAACACCGAATTTCAATATTTTTTCGGGATATTGCGTTATGCTATTGATTGATTACAATAGTTATTGTTTATTTGTAGAATTACATTTCGAGATATGACGTTGAAATTTACTATAAAATCGGCACTTTTGGGGGCTTTAACAGGAAGTTTCTTCCTTGCCACAGCTCAGCAGGACCCGTATTATTCTCATTTTAAATTTAACAAGCAGTCGTACAATGCGGCCGCCGCCGGTGAAAAAGATGACTACTATTGTGTGAACGGAGTAGCCCACCATCAGTGGTTGAATTTAAATGATCAAACCAAAGTGAGGGGCACAGATTTCGATCCGACCAATCCCGGCAAACCCATTGAAGATGTAGCTCCGGTTACGTATGCCTTTAATATTGGCGGACAAGTAAGATGGAAAGAAGGCCGCAACAGCATTGGATTGGGTTTGAGTATTTTTGATGACAAGATTGTATTTCTTAAAACCACAACCGTAAAATTTCAGGTGGCCTATCACATTCGTATTCCTTCAAAAGACGCCTTATTGGCCGTTGGACCGGAAATAGGCATGTCGCAGTTTGGATTCGTTAATCCTGATTTTAAATCTTTGGATCCGGGGGATGCTCATATTCCGGTGGGAGCAGCAGCACAATCGAAATTAAATATCGGTTTTGGAACCTATTATCGTCAGAGTAGATTGGGCTCCAGCAATTTCCAGGATTTTTATGCCGGTTTTTCTATGACTAATTTGAACAGAGCCAGATATGATTTATCGGTTGCTAATCAAGCAGGTACAAGTCAATTGCTCGGTTTTCAATATGCCAGACATTTGTATGCCGTAACCGGTTTGAATTGGTTTGTGAATCCATCCATTACCCTCGAACCTGCCATGCTGATCAAGAAAAACTTTGGTCCGGAAAAATCTAAACCACAGATTGACTTGAATGCCACTGCCCTTTGGAACAAAACATTCAGAGGTGGATTAGGTTACAGACAGTGGGGAACCACTGATGCTTTGACCATTATGTTGGGATATGTGCGCAACGAACTACAGGTGGGCTATTCATATGATGTTACCTTGAGTAGATTGCAGCAGGTGAGTAACAATACCCATGAAATTATGGTGTCATATTGTTTCCGTCCACCGACGGTAAAACCACCGGAAAAAAATTACAGAAGAAATACCCGTTGGCTATAAAATTTGAGTTGAACAAAATATTCACAATCAGTTTTCCGTTTAATTTGCAGATTCAACGAGAACAAATAGTTGAAAATTAAGATTAAGTGTTTATAATTGTAAATTGATTGCAAAAGAAGCAAGTATGAGAAAGTTATCAAAAGTGTTGGTGGTGTTCGGTTTTTTGACCCTTTACAGTTGCGGTCTAAACAGCAACAAGGGCGAATTGACGGGCGTTGAAGGGAGAAGTCCATGGTTTCATCCACAGCCCTACGGAACGGTATACATACCTACCGGAACCTTTCATACCGGTCAGAGTGACCAAGATATTTTCAGGTCTTACATCGCACCCAATAAGCAGGTTTCTATTCATGCCATGTGGATGGATGACACAGAAATTACCAACAATGAGTACAGGCAATTTGTGGATCATGTAATTGATTCAATCGCCAGATTCATTTTGGACGAACCTTACATCTATGAAGATGATGAGGGCAATCGTTTCATCAACTACCAGGAAGAAGTAGATTGGGAAGAAAGTCGCGAAGATTTGGAAGAAATGTATTACAAACCCAATGAGCGTTTCCGCAGAGCCCGTGAAATTGACACCAGAAAACTTGTTTTCAATTATGAGTGGATTGATTATCACACCGCTGCATTCGATAGAAGTGCTCAGCGCAGAGACTTGATCAAAAAGGAAAAAGTACATATCTATCCGGATACTTTGGCCTGGATTCGTGATTTTAGTTATTCTTACAACGATCCAATGACCCGTCAGTATTTCTGGCATCCGAAATATGATGATTATCCTGTAGTGGGTATCAACTGGAAGCAAGCCAATGCTTTCTGCAGATGGAGAACAGAATACAGAAATACCTATTGGGAAAAAGAAGGTATGCCGATCACTGAAGATTTTAGATTGCCTACCGAATTCGAATGGGAATATGCTGCCAGAGGAGGAAGAAATAACAATATGTATCCTTGGGGAGGCCCGTACACCAGAAACAGCAAAGGTTGTTTCTTGGCCAACTTTAAACCGAACAGAGGTAACTACATGGATGACGGCGGTATGTATCCGGTAAGAGGGGATGCTTATTTCCCTAACGATTACGGATTGTACAACATGGCCGGTAACGTTGCCGAATGGACCATCAATGCATATGCTGAGTCATCTACTCAATTTACCCATGATTTAAATCCTGATTACAGATATAATGCAGACCCTGCAAAGGATGGTGCCAGTTATTTGACCCAATCAAGAAAAGTAATCAGAGGTGGAAGCTGGAAAGACATCGCGTATTTTATTCAGAATGGTTCAAGAACCTATGAGTATCAGGATACAGCCAAATCATTCATTGGATTCCGTTGTGTTCAAACCTATATCGGTCGTTCAGCACTGGACTCAAAATAATAATCATTTATAAATAAATCAATTCAAATAAACTATCACAAACCTTAAAATTAAACTGAGATGAGCAAAAGCGTATTCGAAAGCAAAAAGTGGAAGAAGTTCATGGGTATGGCCTATGGTGTTGGAGCAGCAATTGTTATTGTTGGGGCCTTGTTTAAAATTATGCACTGGAAAGGTGCAGATGCCATGTTGATTCTTGGTATGGGTACAGAAGCAGTAATCTTCTTGATTTCGGCCTTTGAACCAGTGCATGAAGAATTGGATTGGACCCTTGTTTATCCTGAATTAGCAGGTATGGAAGGCGATGATCGTGGTTCTAAAAAAGGTGCAAATAGTGGTAGTGTGTCTCAACAATTGGATAAAATGTTAGCGGATGCTAAGATTGGACCTGAATTGATTGAAGGCTTGGGCAGTGGTTTGCGTTCGTTGAGCGAAAACGTTGGAAACATGGCTGACTTATCAGGTGCAACTGTAGCTACTAAAGAATATGTAGAAAATATTCAGAAGGCTTCCAGCTCCTTGGTTGGAATGAATTCTAGTTATTCAAGAGCAGTGGATGCTTTGAATAGTTTGGCTGAAAATGCAGATGCATTTAAAAGCTCAACCACTCAGTTGTCTGGTGTAAGTGAAACACTTGCTTCTTTCGACCAAAATGTTCAAACATTGAACAGCATATACGGTGGAATGATCAATGCCATGAGACCTTCGTCTTCGGCTAGATAATCCTGTTTGTTTTATTAATTCTTACACAACTAAATTAAGTAAAAATGGCAGGTGGTAAATTATCACCAAGGCAGAAGATGATCAACATGATGTATCTCGTGTTGATGGCACTTCTGGCCTTGAACGTATCCAAAGAGATATTGAAATCGTTTCATTTGATTGAAATCAGTTTTAACAAAGCACAAGCAAATATCAATGCAAAAAATACTACCTTGATAGATGCTTTGGCTGCTCAAAGTGAAAACAGAGCCCAAGTGGTTCCATTTTATAAAAGAGCGGAAGTTGCAAAAAAAATCGGTGATGACTTTGTGACGTATATCCAAGAATTAAAGGATATACTCGAAAAAGGCGGTGGCGGAAGAAAGGAAGCTGAAGGTACAGAAAATCCTAAGGAAACAGAATTGGCTCAACCTGACAACATCGAAAAGCACGCAAATCTTTTGTTTGTTCAAAATCAAGGTTCAAAAGCAAAAGAATTGCAGGCAAAAATCAACGAAACCAGAACAAAATTGGTGGAATTGTTAAAGTCAAGTGCAAAAGATGGTGTAAACATTGATGCATCCGTATTGAAAGCTGTTGAAGCAAACTCAGATTTGAGAGCAGAAGATCCTCAAGGAAGTCAACAAACTTGGGCATCATTGTTTTTTGAACATGCTCCGTTGGCGGGTGTAATTACACTTTTGACTAAAATCCAGAATGATGCGCGTAACACTCAAGCAGAAGTTATCAATCAGCTGGCCAAAAGTATAGACAGTAAGAAAATCAGTTTCGACCAATTGAAAGCTGCAGTTATTGCTCCTTCGAGCACCGTAATGGTGGGAGAAGAGTACAAAGCTGAAGTTTTGCTTGTTGCATCGAATAGTAAATCTGATCATCAGGTTGTTTTGAGTAATGGTACAGTTTTAAAGGTTGAAGATGGTTTAGGTAAGTACAATGCTACACCAAATTCTCAAGGTGTATTTGAATGGGGTGGTTCTATCAAACTTCAAACAGATACCGGTTTGGCTGTATTTCCATTTAAAGCTGAATATCAGGCTTTTGCCGGTTCTGCAACCATTTCTGCTACTAAAATGAACGTACTGTATATTGGTGTTCCAAATCCAATTTCAGTTTCTGTTCCTGGATTTGCACCGAAAGATGTAGCTGTATCTATGGTAGGGGGTAGCATTTCTTCAGACGGAAAAGGTGGGTATAATGCCAACGTAACTTCGGGCAGAGAAGCAAAAATATCTGCTAGTGCCAAGTTGAGAGACGGTTCTTCAAGAAATATGGGTACTGTTGTTTACAGGGTTAGACCTTTACCACGTCCTGAGGCTAAATTTGGAGCCCTTGAATCAGGTCGACCATCTCCAAAAGAAGCCATGATCGCTCAAAGTGCTATCAATGCATCCTTGGGTGAAGGTTTTGCCTTTGAAGGTATAAATTACGTGGTAACGTCTTATCAGTTTATCTTTGTACCACGTCGTGAAGATCCTGTGGTTATTCCCGGAAGCGGGCCAATGATCACCGGAACAATGAAGGGTGCAATGGGCAGAGCGAAGCGCGGAGATCGTGTTCTTGTGGATAAGATTAGAGCAAAAGGACCAGATGGTGAAAGAGCGCTATTACCAATTATCATTGAAATACAATAAATTAACTAACTTTGCGTTTAATTTATTGATTAACAGTTTTGGATATGAATAAAATAAAAGGATTAATTCTAGTTTTCTTAGCACTTTCAGTGTCCTTGGGTTCAATGGCACAGTCCAGTTATGAAGATTGGACGTATCCATCTACGGCTGTAAAGGAAAGAAAAGTAATTCCTCACAGATACATCCGTGAAGCCAATGTGAAATATTATAAAAGGGTTCACAGAGTCATCGACACCCGTGAAAAGCAAAACCTGATTATGCATTGGCCGAGAAATCCCTTTTACAGAGTGATTACAGAGGCAGCATACAAAGGTGAGGGTGCTGAAGGCGGAATCAGAGCATTTAGAAATGACTCATTGAGTTCTTTTTATACCCCCGATGAATTAAAAGAACGCGGTGGTTCTGAATTTGTAACAACCATTGCTGACTGGAGATATCCGGATGACCCTTATGCTTTTAAAGACACAACCATGTTGATTCAGTTTAAACCTGAAGACATCAAGAAGTACAGAATAATGGAAGATTGGGTTTTTGATCATACCTACTCTGACTTCAGAGCCAATATCATTGCCATAGCTCCTTTGTTTGAGCAATCATCAAGCGGTATTGCTTTAGGGGAAGTGCCTTTGTTTTGGGTGAAAATGGCTGAATTAAGAGAAATCCTTGTTAATCAAGAACTATTTAACCCTTACAATGACGCAGCGAGAATGTCTTTTGATGACTTCTTCGAAATGAGAATGTTTAATAGTTACATCGTTAAAGAATCAAACGTATGGGACATGGACATCAAGTATTTCGAAGAGTTTAAAGATGACGGTATTGCAGCATTGCTGGAAAGCGATAGAATCAAGAATGACTTGTTCATATTTGAACACGACCTTTGGGAGTATTAATATTTCCCGATTTACATATTCAAAAAGCAGCCAATCGGCTGCTTTTTTTTTGTCTCCCTATCAATTGAATCCCTAATTTTGCACCCCATGAATCAACCACAAATCATAGAATGTGTTCCAAATTTTAGTGAAGGGAGAAATCCGGAGGTCATCCGCCAAATTACCGCTGAAATTTCATCTGTAGAGGAAGTTAGATTGTTAGACGTTGATCCTGGTAAGGCAACCAACAGAACCGTGGTTACCTTCGTAGGTTCGCCTGATAAGGTGATTGAAGCCGCATTCCTGGCTATAAAAAAAGCGGCAGAACTCATTGATATGCGATTGCATAGCGGAGAACACCCCAGGATGGGTGCCGCCGATGTTTGTCCGCTGATTCCTGTCAGTGGTATTTCGATGGAAGAAACGGCTGAATGGGCGGCTAAATTGGCTGAAAGGGTCGGTAAGGAATTATCTATTCCGGTCTACCTTTATGGATACGCGCAACCGAATACTGAAAGAAATAATTTATCTGTCATCAGGGCCGGTGAATATGAAGGTTTCTTCAATAAAATCGGACTGCCCGAATGGAAACCTGATTTTGGTCCTGCTGTAATGAATGAAAAGTCGGGTGCCACGGTGATTGGGGCAAGAGATTTTTTGATTGCTTATAATGTAAACCTTAATAGCAAAAGTACACGCATTGCAAACAGAATTGCCTTTGATGTGCGTGAAGCAGGTCGCGTGGTACGAGAAGGGAATCCATATACCGGTAAAATAATGTTGGATGATCAAGGTGAACCGGTGAGAGTCCCAGGAAAATGCAAAGAAGTGAAGGCGATTGGATGGTACATCGAGGAATATGGTATTGCACAGATCTCCGTCAATCTGACCAATTATAAGGTAACTCCCCTTTATCAATTATTTGATGAGGTTTGTAAAAGTGCTTTAGAAAGAGGGGTAAGGGTAACCGGGAGTGAATTGGTTGGCCTGATTCCATTAGAAGCGATGTTAGAAACGGGGAGACATTATCTGAAAATGCAACAGAGATCTGCCGGGGTTTCTGAATTAGAGTTGATACACATTGCCGTTAAATCATTGGGTTTGGATGAATTGACGCCCTTCGACCCGAATAAAAAGATCATTGAGTATTGCATGAAGGACGAACAGTCACTTCTGATGGATTTGACTTGTACTGCTTTTTCTGATGAAACAGCTTCTGAAAGTCCTGCTCCGGGAGGAGGAACGATTTCCGCCTATGCCGCGGCTTTAGGGGTTTCTTTGGCTACCATGGTCGCCAATTTGTCTGCCGCTAAAAGAGGTTGGGAAGAGAAATGGGAAGTTTTCTCCGATTGGGCCGAACAAGGACAAACATTAAGAAAAAAACTGCTTTATCTGGCCGATGAAGATACCCGCTCTTTCAATGGAATCATGGCGGCATTTCAACTTCCGAATGATACTGAGGCAGAAAAATTGCATCGATCAAAAGTCATTGAATCCGCGTCTATATATGCAACCCAGGTTCCTTTAGAAGTAATGAAAACCACCGCTGCATCTTTGCCGGTGATCAAAGAAATGGTGATCTCAGGAAACCCAAATTCTATTACGGATGCCGGGGTAGGAGCACTTTGTTCAAGGGCGGCCATCGATGGCGCATTCATGAATGTTAAAATCAATGCAAAGGGACTTAAAAATCGAGAAATTGCTGATAGATTGGTGCAAGAGGCTTCGCTCATTGCACAGGATTCGCATGGTAAAATAGACGAGATCATTCAATTCGTAGAAAGTAAACTTAACTAGATAGTATAAATATGGCAATCGAACAATTAGGGATAGGCACCAGAGTAAAACATGCTCAATTTGGAGATGGAATTTTATGTAAAATCACCCTCGAGTATTTAAGCATCAGCTTTTTTAAGGGTGGATTGAGAGAAATTGAGCGGAATACAGACGAGTTAGAAATTATTGAAGTGGTTCCCGCTGAAAACAATGTGCTCACATTCGATGAGGTTGAAGATGCCATCATCCGAATTTTGAGACGATATTCTGATCCAATTGAAAAAGTAGATATCGCCCAAAAATGGATAGGGGGTACGCTGGTATTCGAACCCAAAGATCGTTCCCTTCAAGGAAAGGAAGTACCCATTGATACTTTTTTTCATAAAATAGTGATGGTACGCGACCGACTTAGGGTCTTGGAACAGAATATCAATAGCCATCCAAAACTGGAAGATGCGGAAAAGGTGCAATTGCAACAGTACATTACCAGAATTTATGGGTCACTGACTACATTCAACGTGCTTTTCAAAAGCAAGGATGATTATTTTGTAGGTGATTCTAAAGGTTGATCAGGAGCCCGACCTGTCACTACTTCTGCAATTCTGGGCTCAAGTCTCGAATATCGGATGAGAATCCATTGTCGGTCAGAACTCACCTTGATGCCCGAATGTGCCTTTTGAATTTTCATAATATATTGCTGATCAGGCGTCAAAAAGGCATACACGATTTTGTCATCGGTTTTGTCGAGTAATTCTGCGATGGTGGTTTCGGCATAGTGTGATAAATGATAAGCCCTACGCCAAATGGAGGCCTGCCAAATGAACAATGGAATTAATACCATCAAACCGGCAAATCCGTAAACAGAGACGTTCTCATATTGCTTATATCGACTCGGATCGGCTATATGCAAAATGCGAAGCTTTCTGTAAACACTTTGGGTGAGATATAACAATGAAATCAGGAACAACACGGCTCCCCCTATCAGATAGAAATGGTCATAACTGTCTTCATTTCTGAACCATTCAAGATAGACAATGTAAGCACCGCATAAAGTAAAGATGGCAGAAATGGCAATTCGTTTTGCATACGATATGGATCGATCTGCTCTTTCAAATGACTCCATTTCTGATTGTCTTGCCCTTTCTGCAAAATTGGCCAGTTCCTCTTTTGAATATCTCTTGCGTGATCCGGTTTTAGATGCAGGCTCAGGCGCAAGATAGGCGCTTTGAAGCTGATAGTCGTAGGTTTGTTTTAAGGAAGGTTTTGATAAGGTATGGTATGCTTTGTTGATCCACTTGATAATTTCTTCGTTTTCGGGGTTTTTATGCAAGTCGGGGTGGTATTGT
The DNA here is from genome assembly GCA_044339595.1 of Bacteroidia bacterium. Classification (GTDB taxonomy): domain Bacteria; phylum Bacteroidota; class Bacteroidia; order NS11-12g; family UBA9320; genus CAZTGZ01. Next base: position 2,938 of record JBIIVF010000070.1, on the reverse strand, counting down.
TTTGCCTTTGAAAGATAGGCCGCCCTGATGGTTTGAGGATCAGAATAATCAGGTATTTCAAGTAATTTATAATAATTAATCAACTTGGTTCGGTATTTGAGCAGGACTGTAAGTAATATTGCGCGAAATTTAAACGTTTTTTCAGGTAGAAATGAGGTGTTTGATAAATTGTATTTGGAGTTTGATGCTGTTTTTGCCGCTTGAATTGCTCGGTCAAAAAGTTTCACCCGAGGTTTTTGACTTCGGCAAGGAAAAAGCTTGGAACAATCCGGAGGCCGTTTTCAACTTCACCAATAACACTGCTAAATCCATATTGTTTCTTCCTCTTCCATATGAAGAAAAACTTAAAGTGGTGCTTCCCGAGGGCTATATAAGACCAGGAGAGAAATCACAAATAAGGGTCCGATATTTTACAGAAACACCCGGCATTTTTTCGGTAAAAATTCCGGTTTATATCAATACCAGTCCTCTTCCTTTATATCTTGAATTAACGGGAAACATTAAGTCTTTCCATCCCAATGCACTTACAGTTTGTCCGCGTATCGATAAATCAAAGTCAGATGTTAAATCGGAAAGTGGTGGCAGTATCACCGTTTACGATAAAAAGTCAGGTCAGTTGATTACAGGGGCAGATGTCTTGTTGAGCAGTGATGCCAAGAGTTATTTGATGGAGAAAAGCAAAAAATCGATCATCCCCATCAAGAATGTAAATATTGGCCTTTACAATGTGGTCGTTTCGAAGGAAGGCTATATCCCGTATGAACAAATTATCTATATCAATAGAAATAGCGGAGATTTTGTGTTTGAGTTGGAGAGAGCACCTTCATTCAGTTCGCTTGAAAAACAGAACGAAAAATCGCAATCAGAGGAGTTTGTAGAAATGCTTCCCGAAGATGAACAGGAGGAAGTATCGATTGAACGCATTCGAAAAATGATGGATGAAAAGTTCAAAGGGCGTAAAATCATAGAAAGAGATGTAGTAGTGATCAAAGAAAACCCATCTGATTCAGCCACATTCGTCAATGAAAAGGATTTAGAAAAATCAGAATTGTTTATTCCTCCTGCAGAACAACCGGATTTGAATATCAATGGAACCCTCAACACGAGCAAATATGCTTTTAATCACATTGTTTTTCTGATTGACGTTTCTGGCAGTATGAACCGGGAAGACAAACTGCCTTTGCTCATTATTTCTATAAAAAATATGATCAAGGTGCTAAGGCCTGATGATAAAATAACCCTGATTACTTATGCTTCTAAGGTCAATCGTTTGGCCAATGCAGTTTCCGGTTTAGAAAAAGAGCTTCTGTATGACCTTTTAGATTCTCTTACAGCAAAAGGAAACTCATTTGGGGCAGAAGGTTTGATCATGGCTTATGAAGCCGGGAAAACCCATTTTATCCAGGGAGGGAATAACCACATCATTTTGGCTTCTGACGGGATGTTCAACTCGAAGGAAATTACCAACAATGAGATTCTTGATTTGTCAGGCAATAGTTATCAAGACGGACTTAGAACCTCGACTATCTTTTTTGGTAAGAGCGCCGAGGCCGAGAAGTTTATGAACAATTTAGCCATCATGGGTAAGGGCTCCTTTATTCAGATTAAAACAGAGTCAGAAGCGCAAAGTGCTCTTATTGAAGAGATTAAGGTCTATTCTATTCGTGCCAAATAATCAACAACTAATTTTTTGTCCATCTTTTATTTTAATTTTATTGTAATATTTGGGTTATAGATTTTTCAAGACTGAATTCGGGCAAAAGAAAATCTATTTTTGCAAATTGTAGTTTTTTATTTTATTCAGCATGAAGAAAATCGTTACCCTACTCTTTCTAACTTCGTTGTTATTTATAACCATTAAATCCTTCACCAATAGCGGTGGGCCGGGTGCGGGATATACCAACGGACCGGGTGAGTCTAATTGTGTAGCTTGTCATAATAGCGCCTCCCTCAACGGGGGGGCTTTCCGAAACAACCTGAACTTAAATGGTGATTTCACAGGAAACGGATATATCCCTGATTCAATCTATACCATTACAGTATCTTATTCTCAACCGGGCATCTCCAAATTCGGTTTTCAAACCATGGTGCTTGATAAAGCCACTGCAAGTCCTGTGGGTACCTTAACTGCTTCCGGAACAAGAAATCAAAAAAGAACCAAAGTGGTTTCGGGCAAAACAAGAGAATATATAGAACATACTACTGCGGGCACTGCGGCCACAGGTACCGGTAAAACGGATTGGTCCTTCACCTGGAAGGCTCCATCTACCAACGTCGGCGATGTGATATTTTATGTGGTGGTCAACGCCACTAATTCCAGCAGTGGCACGAGCGGAGATACGATCTATGCAAGAGAATTCACGATAACGCCATCAAGCTTATTGCCAACGGCTGACATATCAGCCTCCGATTCGGTTGTATGTGCAGGAAAACCGGTTACATTCTCAGGCTCCGGTTCCGGAAGTCCAACTTCGTATATTTGGAATTTTCCGAGTGGAAGTCCAACTACCAGTACCAGTCAATCACAATCAGTAACCTACAATTTTGCCGGCACTTTTAATGTGATTCTAAGAACTAAGAACAGCAAAGGAGAATCTAAACCGGATACTTTCAAGATAACCGTTAAATCGTCTCCAACGGCTGCCATACAAGGTGCTGCTACCCGATACCTTTGCAAAGGCGACAGCGTTCTTTTGAGTGCTCAATTTTCAGCCAATAGCACCTATGCATGGTCAAACGGTAAACAGGGTCAAAATATCTATGTAAAGGATACCGGTGATTATAATGTTGGGGTTACTTCAACCAATGGATGTGGCAGGGTGAGTGCCTCGGTAAAGGTGTTATACTTTAATCCATCCACCACCACACTTTCACACAATTTGTCTTCAGATACCCTCTGTTCAGGCGAGCCTATTCAATTGAGCGCCACAGGCAACTT
>JBIIVF010000005.1:0-43245 GCA_044339595.1 Bacteroidia bacterium | reverse complement strand
CGGTTTGCCGTTATTGATTTGAATCAATGTCAGGAAATTCCCTTCAGCGGCCTTGTAATCTTTTACAAATAGTTGAAATTGAGCCGTTTTGAAAAGCGCATCTTCATTTCTTGGATTCACTTCAAGACTTTTTTTATAAGCGGCAAGTGCATCCTTGGTTCTTCCGGCAGCAAAAAGAATATCCCCTTTGTTAAGGTGATACAAAATGTTTTTGGGTTGTATTTCTAATGCTTTTTCTATGTCGATCAAAGCTAAATCAAAACGGTTTTCTTTGAGCAAAGAAATGGCTCTTTCGTTCCGGTATTGATCGTTGGAAGGGTTTTCATTGATCTTTTTGCTCCATTCACGCGTGATCAGGCTAAATGTGGTGTCTTGCGATAAATCCTTATCCGCATTTACCCCTGACCGGCAACCTTGAAGGCTGAGCCAGAGGAAGATAAAAGCAGGAATGATCGAATAAAGAATTCGCATATAATTTTAGAAAAGACTGTTTTTAAAAATGAATCGCAAATGTAAGGGATAGTTTGTGAATCACATGGCATCTGAAAGCTAAACCACTTGATTTTTTGGTGGTCATTCACTTTCTGCATTGTTGGGAATCTCGTATTTTCGAAGCATAATAAAATATCTATGCCATTTTATCACAAGTTAGGGAATATTCCTTCTAAACGACATACCCAATTCCGAAAAGCCAATGGTCAGCTATATGCAGAGGAATTGGTCAGTACAGAAGGGTTTAGCAGTATTTACAGCAATGTGTATCATGCGCATCCCCCAACCATGGTAAAGGCCATAGCAGAGCCCTTTAATGTCTATCCTGAATTTGCCGTAGAGGTGAACTTGAAGCATCGAAGTTTTCTAACGTTTAAAACTCCAGCAACGGATGATTATATCAAAAGCCGCGTAGCGCTGATGGGGAACTCAGATTTATTGATGAGCACCGCGGCTCCTTCAAAAAGTATGGACGAATATTTTTACAAAAACGCCGATGCAGATGAAGTGATCTTTATCCATGAAGGGGAAGGGGTTTTAGAAACATTGTACGGCAAAATTTCATTTGAATACGGCGATTATATCGTCATTCCGCGCGGTACCATATATAAATTGAAATTCAATGGAACTGCCAACAGATTGCTCATTATTGAGTCGTACACTCCGGTGTATCCACCCAAGCGTTACCGCAACGAATTCGGACAATTGCTCGAACACTCGCCGTTTTGTGAAAGGGACATAAAATTACCGGAGAATCTGGAGACGTTTGATGAAATCGGTGAATATAAAGTGATGATCAAAAAGTCGGGACATATTTTCCCTTATGTGATGGCTACGCATCCGTTTGATGCCATCGGTTGGGATGGATATTTGTACCCGTTTGGCTTTTCGATCCATAATTTTGAGCCCATTACCGGCAGGGTGCATCAGCCACCTCCGGTGCATCAGACGTTCGAGGCCCGAAATTTTGTGATCTGTTCTTTTGTACCGAGGTTATACGATTATCATCCCAATGCCATCCCTGCACCTTACAATCACAGCAATATCGACTCAGATGAAATTCTCTATTATGTGGATGGTGATTTCATGAGCCGGAAACATGTAGAACGCGGGATGATATCTTTGCATCCCAAGGGCATTCCGCACGGCCCGCATCCCGGAACCGTTGAGAAAAGCATCGGAGCGAAAGAAACGAAAGAACTCGCGGTCATGATTGATCCATTCTATCCTTTAAAACTCACCGCCGAAGCATTGGCCATGGAGGATCCGGATTATTGGAAGAGTTGGATGTAGGTTCGAGCTGTTAGGTATGAGGCACTAGGTAAAAGGCGTTAGGTAAAAGTTTGATTGTCAGTTGGTTATTTCAGGGTTTAGGGTTTGAGCAAATTAATAACAATTCGAAAATCGTTTCAATTGTCCTACGAGTCCCCATTGATTGAAGTTATTAAGGGACAATTTTGCAGCAACCCTCGAAAAACGAAAATCGTTCACGCATTCTGCACTTCTTCAATCACCGCAGATAACCCCCTGCGACAAAGATCATTGCAAATAGCGCTGAGTTTTTCGAAAGTACCTTTTAATACGGTGCATTTGCCCTTGTAATGGACGAGGATGGCACATTGCTCTGCTTGCTCGGGTGTATGATCACAAAGGTCGATCAGGCATTCAATGACCCAATCAAAGGTATTTACATCGTCATTGTAAAGCACAATGCTCGACCATGTGCCTTCATCTTCAAGTAATTGGGTGTCGGTTTCCTCAGAAGTGAACCAATCAGGCAGATTTTTTGAAAATGTTGGCTTTGTTTTCTTTTCCATTGATCAGCTTTTTGATGTTTTTTTGATGGGTTAGCAATACCAGCAAAGAGGCACATATACCGAATGCAATCAGCAACGGTTCATCTTGTTTGAATACCAGAATGGCAAAAAACGGGAAGGAGAGGGTTGCGAGTATGGAACTCAATGACACATATCGGGTGAGAAACAATACCAACAAGAATAATCCTACACAAGCCAGGGCCAGCAAATAGTGGATTCCAATGACCATGCCAAGCAAGGTAGCAATTCCTTTTCCTCCTTTAAAAGAAGCGAAAAGGGGGAATATATGTCCAATGACGGCCATAATGCCGAACAAAAGCTGCAGATTGATGAATCGCTCCGTACCCGGAACTACATCGCCCAGGAAATGGACTAAACTCACGGAGGTCAGCCCTTTTAATGCATCCATAATGAGCACGAGCAGCCCGGATCTTTTGCCCAATACCCTGAAAGTATTGGTGGCACCGGCGTTCCCGCTGCCGTGTTCCCTCACATCAATCCCGTGAAAGCCTTTACCGGTCCATAACGCACTGGGAACGGATCCCAATACATACGCCAAGAAGCACAAGAAAGCTACAGATAACTCCATTAAAATTTAAATCGGGTGCAAATTTACAATTTTATCTTTTATGCTCAACGATCCATATCATCAATGAACTTGGTAACGGTTCTTGGAGACGCCATTCTCAGCACATATCCTTTCTGATTGATCTTTTTGGATTTCTGCACTATGGCGTCGTTAAACTCTTTGTCTGTCGAATAAACCGTAAGCACTCCCCTGAAATAATCGAAGTAGAAATAGTCGTATTTGCTCACTTCAAAATATAGGGTCAAGCGCGCTCCACTGCGTTTTCGGGTGATTAGAATTTTAGAATCAAACGCTTTATTGACGGCTTGTCCTTTGATGGCAGCCAATTCAATCGGACCATTGCCAATTAACCCTTGCTTGCTGCGGGATACTTCTAAATTGGCCTTGGTGAAGAACAGCGATTGCCCGATTTCATCAAAGAATCTCATTTGACTGTTGTCATTGATTTCTTCCATCACTTTATCCAGTTTTTTGTCTTCCAGAAATTCTGCCAGGGCATTTTTAAGATAATCTTCTTTCAAATCAATGCCGGATGAACTTCCACCACTTTTCTTGATTACTTCGAGCATTCGGGTATAACACTCGTCCGGCAGCACTACTTCCATTCCGAACAAAGTTTCTATCGTAAAGGTTGAATCCTCTTCCTGTTTATAGGCCTTTCCGGCGGTGATGATATTGAATTTCTCGTGAAAGTTCAAACCAAGGTTCAGTTTCCCTTCTGAATAAATCGTCCTGGTTTTTTCATTGAAGGCCAGATAGCTTCCTCTTGGAGCGTTGTTCAGAAGTTTTTCGCTGTTTCCGACTCTGAATTCTTGCTCTGCTTCATCGTAATAAAACACGCCGGTATCATTGGTGATTTCGGGATCGGCATACACTCTTTTGAAATTAAAGAAGGATGGATACATATGCACCGAATCTGAAGCCAAATTCAAACTGGCATTCATGGATCTTCTGTCTTCATTTTTCGGATCTGAAGCCGGAATCACCAAATCAGTTGGATCAGGCTTGCCTGTGTATCTAAACCAATTACTCCAAACACCGGTGAAAGTATGCAAGGGTTTTACATAACCGTTGAAGCTTAAAAACTCCTCGTGACTAAATAACTCGACACTTCCTTTATACCCGATTTTGGGTGAAATCACAAAGTTGAGTGAATCATACAAATAACCGGAAGCCAACACATGGGTGTCTCTGTCAACTTTTAACACATTAAAGTAAATCACCTGGCCGGTTTGATGTTTGTCTTTGAATTTATAATATCCATTTCCGCTCAACGCATATTTGCCGGCAACTTTAACATTGGCATCATAGACGTCATGAAACTTATTGTCTCTTGCGGCCAGTAATTTCGCCTTTTTGAGCTCCTGAATGTCCGCATCTTTGTTGATCACCACTTTTCCTTCGTCGGGAAATACCCTTGAGTCTGCAACATCGATATAAGGTACTTTTTCAGCGTAAAGGACACCTTCGGTCATATTGAACAAGGCCCTTGGGCACATGAAAGACAATCCCGCTTGTAAAGGATTTCTCGAAATAAAAATCGATTCTTCGTCTTTTAAAGACCCTGTTTTGGTAAACAACACGGTTTTGCGGTTCATGTCCCAGAAAAAGTGGTCCATGCTGGTGGCAAACTGGTTGAAAGGAAGCTCGGTAAACAATCCCTTCTGATTGGCGATGAAATCTCCGGTTCTGTTATCGAAATCAACATCTGATTTTACATTGGGAGAAGCCAGTGATATTTTATTGGTTTCGAAATCACCAATTTCGATTCTTGAAATTTCTGCTTTGGCTCTGTTGGGCGAGAACCGCATGTCGGCAGAAGTGAGACGGGCATTGTCCCATGAAAGTACACCGCTTCCGGAAAGTTGTTTCGAGGTTTGAACCAAATTTCCTTTGAAAGTCTGACCATCTGCGAAGATGTCAACATCGTGTCCTTTGGTATTGATGTACATAGAATCACTTTTGGGCATCCAATGGGTCAGCACATCGGTTGCCAGCAATCGAGGATATTTTGCATTTCGGGCGATGGAATACTCTTTTACTTCTGCATTCATTGAGTCGGGCATCATCACGATTTTGTCGGAAACCATTTTGGCACCTTCATATTCTATTTCCCCTTTTGCCCAGAATCCTTGTTCACTCAAAGAAATGTCGATTTCTCCGTGTCCTTTGCCTTCATACATTTCATACCCTCCCGGTGGATTCGCTCTTTCAAAACCCAGCGAATAATCTTTCATGATGGAGGCTTCGTATTTGAATTCAGGCAGGATACCACCGGAGACAAACATACCCGGAAATTTCAGGCCTGAAATGGTAAAATTATCGAGTGAATCAATCTGAAATGGATCAACTTCGAATCTGAATATATCCTTTTTATAGGCACCGTTAAAAATCCCCTGCTTATCGTAGGCTATCACCGAACGCCCTCGACTACTAAAAATAGGGTAATCAGGATAGTCTTTGAAGCCTGATTTGTTGTTTGGTTTGTCTATTAGCAACTCGCCATTCAGATCGCGTAATACCGTTTTTACAGGAATGAGAAAATTACCCTCCAAGGTGTCCGGATAGAAAATTTTCATAGAATCGATCAATTGAGATGTGATGGAAAATCTTTCGTATTCAAAATCGAATTCTGCCCCAAAAAAATCGAATCTACCGGCGGTCACCCTTCCGCCAAATATCAAACGGCGATTATTTTTAATGGTTACTTTTTGTTCTGAAGGGATGGCCGCCACTTGCTGTGAATCACTGAAACGAAAGGCACGTACCCCTTCAAGCACGAGGTCATAGTTGATCAGATTCAAATAAGCGTTGGGTCTGGCACCGATGACACTGCTGAAACGGATTACGTCATAATCTGCAATTTTATAGTGATTTCTCACATAGTTAATGAGTTTCTCTTTTACGCGAATTTTTTCGGTAACCGGATCAAAATAGATAAACCCTTCATCATTGAGCATGATGATTTGTTGTTTAAGGTTTTCTTTTTTGCTTCCGATACTGCTGGCATATTCACCGAGGGTAAATTCCCATTTTCGATTATCTGTGCAATACTTGCTCATTTTTGTCAGTGGATGGTAGCTGAGCATTCCCATGATTTTTTCATAGTTAAACTCACGATAAAAGTTGGCAGACTCAAATCTGGCGATGTCTTCATTCATCAGCATATCGAGGTTAATTCGCGGCTCATCCAATTTCCAGATAACCTGATCTACCCAAATCTCAAGATTGTGGTCGGTATCATACAATGGAGCTTGTTCGATGCCTTCTTTACCTCTGGTCAGTACGAGTAATTCTTTTCCAATGTTGAAATTGAACTGCATCATCGGATGATAGATGTTTCCGCTATCGGTATAGATGGTGATTTCCGTTTTTAAACTTTTGAGCTGACTTTCTTTAATGGTGAAATTCTCAGAACGAGCCAACACCATCAGTTTTTTCTTATAATAGATTTCTACGGTTGCTTTGTTTTCGGGCGTGCCTCCAGAGATTACAGCACCACCCTTTAATTCCATACCGCCTTTTAACAATACTTTTCCGGATGAGAACTTTGCCAGGGTTACGTCCTTTCTTTTTGAAATAAAGTGGGGATATCCTATATCGCGCAGCTTCTCTTTGTCATCAGAAGCAGCTGCGTAAGACGCTTTATCTTCTAAGGATCCGAGCAATTTTTCGCCGATAAGTTTGTCATACTTAAGCCAAACAGAATCCGCTTTAAACTCGGCTTTGGTTAAGTCTATTTTGTAATCGCCTAGTTCTACAAAAGCATCATTGGCCGGAATGCCTACACGGTCCCAGTCGATCTGTCCTTTTGAGCCGGAGAATTTTTGGGCATCTATTTCCCAAACGCCGCCGGTATTGCGTATCCAGATAAAATCTGCGGCGGTTTTGCAGAATAAATCGATGTTCTTAAAGGTAACGGTTACGCCCTTGGTTGAATTAAAGTTGAAAGTGTAATCGGTAGGGGAGGTTTGCCATTTTTTGCTATCACTGATATAAATCGAGCTTTCAGAAAAAAGCCAATACGTGGATTGCATAAAAGGAACGAAATTTTTAGACGAAGACTGAATGAAATTTAAAGATGCTTTAAGCCAATTGTCAATTTTAGGTTCGGCAACTCCACTGTCTTTCGTTACAGAAAGTGTTTTTAAATAAAGGGTGAAATCAGGATTGACTTTATTTCCACGCACCACCATCTCTTCGCTGCTGCGAATGATATAGTTTTGTTGAACTTCATTGAATTTTGCTGCGTTCCATAAGTCACTGAAATGCTGATAGGCTTGCACTGCAGGTTCTTCCTTGGTGCTTTTCATCCATTCGCCGAGTTCCTGAATGAATACTTCCGGTTTCTTCGAAAATCCACGGGTTTGGGAAAATACCGGTAAACAGAAAATTATAAGCAGCAGAAGAAGGGATGTTCTTTTAGTCATAATGTAGTTTTTTGCATGCAAAGTCCCTGCCAGCTTTGTTCCGACAAATGCTCTCGGGTTTCAAATCCAAGCGAACGTGCTTTGCTTTCCATTTCATTCAAATCAAAATCAAGGAAGCCGGATAAAATCAGGTAACCTTGATTAGATACCAATTGGCTGAGGTCAGGTAAAAGCGTTAAATTGATGTTTTTAGTAATATTTGAAATAACCACGTCAAATACTTTGCCTTTAGCGGTATCGGTGCTTCCCAATTTAACTTCTACATTCCTGCAATTATTGCCTTGAATATTATCGAGGGCGTTTTCATGAGACCAGGCATCATTGTCTACCCCTAAAACATAGGTAGCCCCCATTCTATCAGCCAAAATTGATAGAATGCCCGTGCCACACCCCATGTCTAAAACGGTTTTATCTTTTAAAGGCAAATGCATCATTAAAATGGCAGATAAGCGTGTGGTGGGATGGTGCCCTGTGCCAAAAGACATTTTTGGATTGATGACAATTTCATATGGATATTGTCCGGCAGGATGAAAGCTCGCCCGGATATACAATTTTTCGTCGATCAAAACCGGGTCGAAATTTTTCTCCCATTCTTCGTTCCAATTGATTTCAGCCAATTCCTCAAATGAATAATTGTTTTCGAGTTCATAGGCGGATAAGGTATCGTAGAACAACTTATGATTGAATTGTTCACGGTCGATATAGGCCAAAATGGTATCTCCGTTGTCCCAGAAGCCCTCAAATTCGAGGGGCGTCAATACGGCCATCAATTCCTCTTTGAGGGAATCAGGGCATAGAATTTTGATTTGTAGAATGCTCATGAATGCTTACTGCTGCAAATAAAGCAGAGTAAACTCATTCAATGATAATTGGTGGATAAATACCTGCTTATGCAAAAGCATATTCTTTGGGCAATTCGTCATAATGACCCAACGCTTTTAACATTTTGGTATGCTCAGAAAGTGCCTGACGGAAAGAAGGGATACTGAAATAGGGAATACCGAACTCAGTGGCAGTTTCTCTCACAATCTTGCTCAAAGGTTTGTAATGAATATGGCAAATGTTTGGGAATAGGTGGTGTTCTACCTGAAAATTCAATCCACCTACATACCAGCTCAAAATTTTGTTGTCAGGAGCGAAATTGGAGGTTGTATGCAATTCATGGATGGCCCAACTATTTTCTACTCTACCTTTTTCGGTGGGTTTAACAAATTCCATTTTTGGCATGACGTGCGCCGGTTGAAATACAATCCCCAGGATGAAACCACAAAGCAAGTGCATAATGGCATAACCCAAGAAAGTAAAGTACCATGGTATAGCGCTATATATCAAAGGAAGCACCAGGAAGATGGCGTAATAAAAAAGCTTGGATATGATGATTTCCCAAAAGATACCTTCAGAACTGCGGTTTTGAGTTTTGGCGAGTCCCATTCTCTTGTAACGTAACACTTGCTTAAAGTCTTTGGTCGTAGACCATAGAACGGTCATCAGGGCATACAAGAAATAAGCATAAATGTGTTGATATTTGTGCATTGGGCGTCTCGGTTTGGTAGGCGAAAAACGCAAAATTGCCGCCGGACTAATGTCTTCATCCAAGCCATCTACATTGGTAAATGAATGGTGAAGTACATTGTGTTGAATGCGCCAGTTGGCAGGGTTCCCGCCGATAAGATACATCACAGAGCCAATTAATTTATTCACTCTTTGATTAGATGAATAAGCACCGTGATTGGCATCGTGCATAATACTTAATCCACAACCTGCCATACCTAAACCCATGACAATCCAAAGGCCGATATTAATCCAGATATTTTCGAATATTCCACTCAATATTAAACCGAATGGCGTGAGATAGATAATCAACATAGAAATGGTCTTTACGACCATGGCCGCGTTGGCATGCTTAGAAATTTTATTGGCTTCAAAGTACTCTGAAACTCTTTTTCTAAGGGTACCGAAAAACTCAGCCTGATTGGGTTGTGTGTTGAATCTTACTGCTTTTAATGACATAGTTTAGCTTTAATTTACGAACTCTTTTCATGATCGTAGTGCAAAGGTAATGAAATCGTTTTAAGATAGCAGCATAGAACCGTCTTTTTGGGGTAATATTTGTCCACGATTATGATTTAAATCATTCATTTTTTGAAGGTTGAAATTTTTGTACATGAAGCATCAGATGAAGCATCAACAATGATATGGTTCCGATGGTAATACAGGCAAATACTTCAGTTACATCTGATAGATAGGGTCCTACAATGGCCTCTGTAGTGAGCGTTGTGGTCATGACGAAGAAGATCATGAATGCAATATGCCATTTATTATAAGGGGATTTGTTGGAATTAGGGTTCAATAGCTTATGACAAATCCAAATGCAAGAAGGCCACAAGAAAATGAAATAAGCTTTCCAAGCCAAGGGTGAAAATATGGGCAACGCAGTCATTACCAAAAAACTCTCAGATAGGAAGGAAGAAGTAGATGGCTGCTTTACTTTATTTAAAAGCAAGAGCACTACCGTTACTAAAATTCCGGCTACCACATAGGCCACCATTTTGGCCTGATGAACCGATAAATGCATGAAATTGAGGTAGATATCCAATCCCCGGCTTTCTTCCATAAGCAAACTTCTGAATAGGGCAAAAATGCTTTGATTTTTGTGCAGTATCATGGCAAAAGGTTCGGCCCGCTCTTTGAAAAATTGCTGATAATAGGAGAGGGTGGTGTCTATTCCAAATACCATAAAAGGAAGGATATTGAGCAACAAGATCCAGCCCAGCGTATAAGCCACGAGCTTGAATTTTTTCCGAACAAGAAAATACGGAATCATAAAAAGGGTGAATACTTTCAGCGATATACTCAGTGCAAGCCAGAAACTGCCAATTCCATCTTTTCCTTTCAAATGGTCATTCAATGCAGCCACTGTCATCCCCAACATGAAAACATTGATTTGAATATTTGCCATGTTATCCAGTACGAATCGAAAAATGAGGAGAAATGGGATTAATATCCGCAAATCATGAAAGGGAATGGATTGCTCATCATTCGCAGATTGAAATGGCAACAAGAGTTTTTTCTCTAATATGAGTGCCACCGATGTTTTCATAATCCAAAAAAGACAAACCAACATACCACACAACCAGATGCCACGCATAACGACCCCGTTAAGGTTGTCGATTAAAGCAAGGGGAACGCTAAAAACGGAAAATAAAGGAGGCCAGGTGTTCAGATAATCACTATAAATGTGGGTGCCCTGAAGGACGTTGTTGCCGGCATTCACATAACCGACAAAATCACCGGTTCCAAACATATCTCGCACAAACTCAATCACCAGCCCAATTAAGAGCAGACCGAGGATGAGCTTTGGGAAATTGATTTTCCTGCTGCTTTTTTCCAAGGTATTTAAAATTAGAATTTAATCAAACGCACGGTTCTTCGTTGATCAGCGGATGATACCTCCAGAAAATAAAAGCCGGGTTTACAGGTTTCTGTATTGATTTCTCGGATACCCAATTCTACAGATTTTAGAGGTGAATGTAAAACCACTTGTCCACGTGCATCCATCAACCTCAGAGATTCACCTTGGTTTAAATACACCTGCAGAGATTCGGTGAACGGATTGGGATATACCGTTATCTTTTGTTTTTCAATATTTGGGGTCGATACCGTATTCAGTGTAATCAGTCTGTAGGCCGTGTCGTAACATCCGGAACCATTGGTCACAATCAAGCGTACATTGAAGGTCCCGTCTTTGGTGAAAATGTAAGTAATATTTTCACCGTTTTTGGTGTTGCCATTGTCGTCGAAATTCCAATTGTAAACCCCTTGAGCGCCTTTTCTGGCTAGAAACTGCACATTGCGCCAATTGAGAATTTGAAAATCAAAAGTTGCATCGGTATTTGCAATGGTACTAACTTGAATTTCAGTTGGTTGCGAAATACAGCCTTCATGGTTGCTATTCACCCAAGCCTTGAAATCGGCCGTTACGTCCTTAATTTTCCATTGATTGCCAATTGCCGCAGGGGTCGTTAAATCTACATCTGCAAACCATTGAAGAAATCCAACCGTGGTGCTTCCGTTAAGAGTCAAGTCTCGATCTCTGCACGTACTTAGTTTTGTTTGGGTGTTGATGATTCCAAACTCATTCACTTCCAAGCGCAGAGCGTAACGCTGTGTGTCTTTGCATGAGCCGTTATAAGATTCGAGATAAAAGGTTTCGTCTTTAACTGCGTTCGAAATGGAATAAGCAAAACCATCATAAAATGGCAAGGGGTCTTTCACATCCTTAAACCAACCAATGCTACCCTGACTTGCAAAGGCTTCCAATAGAGCTGTATCGCCTTCACAAACCGTGGTGGTATCTCTATAACTGATGGTCGGAAAATGAATGACATCTACGATGATGGCGAGCCGGCTGCTGGCACATTTTCCATTGAAAGCATCTACATACACGTAAGATTTGCCGGGGGATGTGGGTGTGAAAAGGTATTTTCCTTCGATTTGTTCCGGTGTGCCGCCGGAGGGAATGAGAAACCAACGTATGGTATCGTTCGAAGGAGAGGTCGCCTCCAATTCCAAACTTCCATTTAATAAACAAATCGTGGTATCCAGATTGGTGATGGGTTCTTTAGGAGCAAAATCGGCACTCACAAAGGCGCTAATTTTGACTTTTCCTTTGCTGGTGCAATTGAAGTTCCGGGCCTGTACAAAGTAATGACGATCGGCAATAAGTTCTTCGGTTTCGTAGAGATTTCCGGTATAAAATGGTTTTGTAGAAAGGCTGTCGTCGAACCAATCTACTTCACCGATATTCGTAGAGGCGACCAAATTGGCTTTGGAATTCAGACAGATATAATCATGTTGAACAGCAGGCGCATCAGGAGTGGTTTTTACTTCTCCCACAGCGCGTTTTTGGGTTGAGAAGCAACTTCCGTTCATGGATCTCACAAATACCGTATCGTTGCTATTGAGGGGAGGCGAGACGTAACGTGGTTTTATTTGAAAAGCGGCCGTATCGCCATCTTTTCTAAACCAATACATGGGTGCGTTTCCGAGTGCCAATAAATCGAGTGAATCTCCTGAACATAATACAGTATTGCCCATCAAGGTTATTTGAGAGGGTTGATAGAACAACGGGTATTTCATGGTATCGTCACACCGGCCATTATTGGTATAACCGTAAATGGAACTGATAAGTGAAATGTCATAATTGGCCGGTGAAGTATAACGGGTGCCCCCATTCACTACTGAGTAGTAGAAAGGGTTATTGCCATAATTCCAACGTTGACAGATATAATCTAAACCGAAATAAGAATAACGGTTATACATCCGGTTGAAGGTAAAACCGGACGATTTATTCAAAAACTTAACGGAATCAAGGTAGTTATAACAATTTTTAAAGGTGAAATCGGCATAGTGTTTATAGGTGACATGCGGTTCTAACATTACATCACAATCAAGCGGATTTCCTCCCACATTCAGGTTTCTGAAATTATACCAAACGCCTGCCACGGTGCCACATCCCAGCCATTCTCTATCACCGTCACCGGCGGTCCAACTGCTCATCACAATGGCCACACGGTTTAAACTGTCGTCGTTTTCAACCGTAATTATATAGGGTTTAGAAGTCGTATATGGGGTTGAAAATGTGATTTTTTTGAGCAACACGCTGAGCTGACCGCCCATGAAAGTGGAATCGACTTTTATGGTTGCTTGTCTGATCGGACTTCCGATGGGGATTGTGTCTCTGCCCGCTTCATACAATTTACAAACAATGGTAACAGAATCTTTGGTTGCACTGCTTTGCCATCCGTAGAAGCTAAAACCACTCACCGTTACTTCGCCCGGGGCATCGTAATATTGGCCCAAGGCATACCCTTTCAAAATGTTTAATCCCTGCAAGGTAGTTGCCTTGTAACGCCCATATTGCAAGGTGTCTCCGGCACATGAAACCGGATTGGAAGGCCCTGTTTTATTTTTGAGGTGCTGAGTAGGACTTAATCGGGTTAAGTCGTCTTTTATGGTGCGTTCATTGGGGGTGAATTGAGCAATAGCAGTACTATGGATCATCGTTAGGCAAAGGATGGTAAAGATTCTCATATGCTTCGATGTTACGAAAAAAATTTGAGATTTAAAAATTTGGAGAAAGGAATGGGCATATGAATGGTGTTTTGAGTGGAATAACTGCGGTTTAAATAATTGAAAAACAATTGTTTATAAGCCGGTTTAGGTTCATAAAGGGATTAAACCCATTTCATTCTACAGAATGTAATATTGGCCGCGACATGAGATGATTTTTACAAAATCAAACCAACAACATTAACACGCCTACAATCAATATTTGAATGGCGAAAACGACAGCGCCAAAATAAAGTCCGCTTCGTCCGGAAACGAAAATATCCCTGAAGCGCACCTTCATTCCGATGGCAGCCATGGCAATGGTCAGGATGATTTTACATGCTACATCAAAAATGTCCAACCAGGTATCCGGAACAGGAACCAAAGAACTAAAAATGGTGATGATGATAAAACCCCACAAATACCATGGAAGGGTCATGAATTGACGAATACTTTTCATTTCATGACGCGTTACCAGGTAATTGAAAAAAATCAAAGCAGGAGTGAGCAGGGCCACCCTTGCCAATTTGATGGTGATGGAAGCTGCTCCGATATCTTGTCCCATGCTATAACCGGCACCGGCCACATTTCCTACCGAATGTAAAGTGCCCCCGATGAGCAGTCCAATTTGGGTGCTATTCAAATTGAAATAGGGTAAAATCACCGGAAATACCAGCATTCCTGAGAGTCCAAATAGATTAACAACGGCCATAGAAATGACCACGTCATCTTTGTTTTTAGTTACACCGGGTGATAGTGCGGCAATGGCAGACGATCCGCAAATGGTGGTTCCGAATCCGACGAGCCATCCCGTGCTACCCGGACAATTCATTTTTCGGGAAAGGAAGAAAGTGATGAGCAACATGGCCAACACCATTACGGCAACGATGGTAAAACTCATCGCACCCAATTTGGCGATATGCGTATAATTGATGCTAAAAGCCAGAAACAAGATAGAAAATTCGAGCATTTTGCTGCTGGTAAACCCAATGCCTGCTTGGAAATTATCCGGTATATTTACCAAATTGCCCAATACCATCCCCAAAATTAAAGCCACCAAAACCCCGTTAAAGGCAGAAGGTAGATAATCTGACAGAAAATGACTGGTGAGTCCTACGATGGTTGAAAGCAAGATGCCTCGGTATTCAGACAGGATTATTTTCAAATTGATGTCAAGTTTGGTTTTGGCAAAGATGAAATATTTTTGGTGGATCGAAAGTAACGTTGATTACAATTGGTGGATTAAGAAGGTTGCGGATCTTGTGATCACGAGCGGATTATTAAAATGATCCTGAAAAAAGGGGGGCTGTATAGCAATCACCCGGCCTATCGGCCTGTGTGATTTTTTTTTGCGCCTGCGCTCAAGTAAGCTTGGCTGGTCGCAAAAAAAATCACCCGAATTATGTTCGGGTGATTGCTCTGAGGTCACGAGCGGATTCGAACCGCTGTAGAGGGTTTTGCAGACCCGTGCCTAGCCGCTCGGCCACGCGACCTTTTCAGGTGGTGCAAATTTAAGAACAAAATCTTTTTAACCCAAATAACGCGATAGAATTTTAGGAACTAAAATTGTAGCAAGTTAGTTAGGTTTAACCCCTAAATAGAAAATGTGATCAATATTTGCAAAATATTGATTTACAGTTTATTATTCGTTTCAGCATTTTTAATGCTGATGTTAGGATTAAACCACCTAATTTCATCACTTCATTGTAACCACTTTTAAAGAAAAACGTAAAAGTCGACGAACAAGACACGCACTGTGAGTGTGCTATTCAAACTATGTTTAAATTCGCATTTACTTCAAAACAATCTCTATGCGCCAACTTATATTAATTTACTTCTTATTGATGTATGTTGTCTCATCAGCGCAGTCGGAAGACTGGTTTGCAGACGTTACCGAAAGCTCCGGTTTAAACGGAGCTCTCGCAGCTAAGGCATTTGCCGGTGATCTAAACAATGATCTTTATCCGGATTTGGTCGTTATCTCCGGAGTGGACTATTTTATTAATCGACAATCTCTCAAAGTATTCATCAATGAACCATCCGCTTCCGCCAATGGTAGGACCTTTGTAGATAGAACAACATATTCAGGAATCAACCGACATCGCGATACTACCCAAGACGGCCGCAGAACCACCGCCCTCGCCATGGCCGATGTAGATAACGATGGAGACCTCGATATCATCACCGGTATTTATTTTCATCGCAAAGAATCGGTGCCTGACAATGGCGACCGTGCAGAAGTGCTGCTCAATGATGGTACCGGTAAATTTAGCATCCTACTCAACAGCGGACTCGAAAAACTGGAGAGATTGAATACACAAGGAATCAGCTTTCTGGATGCAGACAAGGATGGTTTTATTGATGTGTTTCTCGGAAACTGGAGTGAAGATCATACCAATAATGTCTTTCAACGCGATGTGCTTCTGCTTGGGAAAGGCGATGGAACCTTCAAAGATTTCTCCTTTGAAAGTGGCCTCAATAGCTTGCCGCCTGAACCATTATATGGCAGCAGTTGCGGTGACTGGAACAACGATGGTTATCCCGATATTTTTACGGCTCCCTATTGCAGAACGCAAGGCAGTCTCTGGAAAAACAACGGCAATCTGACCTTTAGCAATGTGGCGGCTGCGGCCGGATACAATGCTCAATTTATGAATGGCGACAATGGTCAGGCGCTTTGCATGTGGGCCGCTTATCCGGCAGATTACGACAATGACGGGGATTTTGATTTTTTCTATACCCTGGTCCATGGAGGTTTAGATGCCAATGAAGGGAGATCAACCATCGTCGAAAATTTAGGTGCTGACAGTGCTTATAAATTGAAATGGAGGATGGATAAATTGACCCGAACCTTTCCCCGACCCAATCATCAGGCCGATTATGAAGCCTGTTGGTTTGATATGAACAACGATGGCTATCTGGATTTAATCGTAGGGCAGGGTTCTTATGATGGCAATCCTGGCAGACTCTATGCCTTCAAGCAAAATCCGGATCATTCTTTTGAAGATATTTCCGTGAAACTCAATTTGGTGCGATATCCTTTCAGACCTTCTAATCGGGTAAGAACGTTTGATCTTGATGGGGATGAAGATTTATTTATCAGTGGTGGAACCTCCAATCAATTATATCTGCTAAAAAATGAAGTCGGAAACCGATCGAATTTTGTGGGCTTTCACATCAAAGGTAAAAAAGGAAGCAATGCCGGTGCCATCGGGGCGAGGGTAGAGTTACATTCTGTGGCCGGTACGCAAACCAGAGAAATTTATGCCGGACAAGGAAATGCATCCGGACAAGGACCTTTCTTTCAATTGTTCGGTTTGGGAAATTTGACTCAAATAGATTCGGTGGTCATGACACTGCCCAACAAAGAATCGACGCGTTGGGTGATTCAAAATCCGGGTATCAATGTCATCCACGAGATCAATGAGAAGTCTTTCATGAAAGGGGAATTTACACAAAATTGTTTTACAATAGTGTATCCAAATCCTGCTCAAAATCAGGTTGAAATCATGGTTAAAGACGGTTTTTGGGAAAGCGGATTTCATCTGGAGTTGCTGGATGAAATCGGTCGAAATATAATGCGTCAAGACGATCATAAATCGGGCTTGATTAACTTGAATATCTCCCATTTGAGATCCGGGATTTATTTTATAAAGGTCATCACGCATGTCGGAGATGTTCAGGTAACCAAATTGTTGAAATTCTGAATTGAAAGATCCTCAATCCTTTGAACGTATTTATCGGGATTTTTTTCCGGGCTTGCTTTCGTATGCAAAATGGCTGATTAAAGATGAATCGGATGCCCATGAAATTGTTCAGGATGTGTTTCTCAAAATATGGGAAGGCAGTCAGGTTTCGGAATCCGATCCAAGGCTAAAATCCTATTTGTACAAGGCCATCAAAAACAAAGCCCTTAATTTTTTGCGTGATAGAAAGCAATTTTTAAGAAACGATCATGAATCGAATGTGATAGATTATCAAATGAATGCGCAGGAAAGATTGGAATTCAATACGTTGAAAGCTCAAATAGATTTTGCCATTGGCCATTTGCCGGATCGTTGTAAGATGGTGTTTCTTCTCAAGCGCAGAGAAGGATTGAGTCATAAAGCCATTGCTGAGTTGATGGAGATTTCTGAAAAGACCATCGAAAACCAAATGACCAAGGCGATGAAGATGATCAAAGAATTTTTAGAAAAAAATAACGCATGAATAGGGGGAAACGCAACTTCGGGTGTATTAGGTTTAAATTCTCACTGATGGAATATTTAAATGGAAACCCCCTGACCCGATTTATCCTGAATGTTAGTTCAAAGGAAGAGAAAGGTTTGGTATTGCAATGGTTGTCTGAAAGCGATCAAAACAAAGCCACTTTACAACATTTTAAACAATTGGTTCAAAACATGGTAAACCAACATCCTCAAAATTAATTTGAATCAGAATACAGACATATTGATTCAATATCTCGAAGGTCTTTTAAAGGATTCGGAGGCGCGTGCATTGGAGCAAAGGTTGAACAATGAAACTGAACTCGCAGCAGAATTTGCCTTGTTAAATGAAATTTACAACGCTGCTTCCGTCTATATATATCCGGAAGCTGAAATGACGAACCAATCTTGGGCAGATATGGATCAAAAAATCCAGCCAAGGGTGAAATCGATTTCTATAAGATACTTGACCGCCATTGCCGCTTCCATTGCCTTTTTGGTGATGATGGGTGTTGGGGTAAAGGTTTGGATAGAAAATGGTAGCAAAACAGAAATTGTAGCAACTTCAGAGCCTCGATTGATCGAATTAGAAGATGGGTCTTCCTTGATTCTAAATCTGGGTTCATCGGTTCGATACAACCCACAAAACTTTAAAGAATCGCGCGAATTGGTGGCCAGTGGCGATATCACTTTCATCGTACAAAAAGATCCTTCACACCCTTTCAAAGTTGAAATGGATGATTTCGATATTTTGGTTACAGGCACTCGCTTTAGGATGAATACATCCGGGAAACAACCGAATATTTCTTTGTACAGCGGAACTTTGCAAGTTATTTACGGAAAGAATCAGTGGAAATTAAGTTCGGGTGAATCATTTCTTGTCAAAGATAAGACCATCAAAAAGTCTGACTTGCTCCCTGACAACTCTACAGGATATTTTCCCTTGGAATTTTCGAATGCACCCTTGTCTTACATAATTCGTAACATCGAAAAACGACATGATATCAGCATCCTTTATCCTGAAAACTATAAAAATCTTCGCTATACCCTGAATGCTGAGGGATTATCAAAAGAGGATGTTTTGTTAATTTTAACCGAATTGACCGCCACAACCATCGAAGAACATTCCGGATATATTGAACTAAAGCAGTAGTTTTACCGGATGCTATGAAGGCATTCGTCTCGATTTTATTTCTTTATTTATGCTTCTTTGGATTTAGTAAAAATCTGCAGGCACAGGACTATCCTTTGAATGCCTATTATTACGGTCCTTTTAAAGGCAGTGCCATCGAATGGCTTCAATCAAGCCATTTTCAAAATAAGGTTCGATATAATTTTCGGAATCAGGATTTAAGGTCTAATCAGAAATATTCGGTGGTAGATTCCATCAAGATAGAAGATATGATTAACCAAATTTGTGTTGATCAAAGGCTCAATTACAAGTATTTAGGCAATTCTATTGTCGTTTTACAGGCCGTTCATAAATCAAAGGGAATGGTTTTAAGCGGTTTTGTCCGTGATAATGAATCTTACGATATTTTGCCATCCGCACTGCTTTTAGACGTTCATACGGGCAAAACAGTTTATGCAGATGACGAAGGTCATTTTATCATGCATCTCGATTTCGATACGGGGAGTGTGCTTTTCGTTTACAGTGGATACGAACCATTCCTATTTAAAATCAGAAAGCCGGGAGATAAAGTGCTCAATGTTTATTTAAACCCTGGCGTTTCATTGGGAGAAGCCGTTATTACCGGGAAAAAGGACAGCGTTTTTTATCGTCAGCATGGCCAATATTTCGTTTTTAATGATGAAATCAGAAGTAAATTACCCTCCCTCTTGGGGAATTCTGATGCACTCAACAATATTGGTTTTTTGCCCGGAATACATAGCATGCGAGACATCAGTCCCGGCATTATTGTGAGGGGAGGAGGCCCCGATCAAAACCTTATGCTAATAGATGGTGTGCCGAATTATAATCCCAGTCATCTTTTTGGATTGGTGTCTGTTTTGGATGGGAGCATGCTGCAATCGATGAAAGTCTATAAAGATGCTTTTCCTGCGAATTATGGTGGACGTCTCTCATCGGTGATGGACGTTAAAACCCGCAATGGGAACATGAGTTTGTATAAAGGGAAGGCAAATCTGAGTGTGCTGATGATTGGTGCGGAGATAGAAGGACCGATTATCAAAGGCAAAAGCAGTTTTCTGTTATCGGCCCGAAGGTCTTATTCTGATTTGTGGTTGAACGGAATCAGAAAAACAGGACTTCTTCAAGGCTTCGAAACAGAGCCCGGTTATTTTTTCTTCGATATCAACTTTAAGTGCTTGCACCACTTTAATCCACACAGCTTTATCCAGGTTTCTATGTACAGCGGTTCTGACCAAGGAGGCATCAGAAATAATCTTGAAATCAAAGACAGCAATGGATTAAAAGAGTTGAGCTCCTTTAAATTGCGTTGGAACAGCAATACCGGCCAAGTAAAATGGACCTTTGCGCCCAAAAGCAAATCTCTGCACCATGTTTCAGCATTTTTTACCGATTATCAGGTGCGCTACAATGATTATTACCGATCTGAGATTATCCTAAATCAAAAAACAGTAGCCACCACTTACAACCTCGAATACCTTTCCGGAATCAGAGATATAGGTTTAAGGTCAGAATCAAATTTTCAATTGAATGAAAAACATCATCTGAGCGCGGGAGCAGTGGCCATTTTGCATCAATTTGAACCCGGGAGAAATTCATATTTCTTTGAAAATTCTGACAAAATCAGCATTGATACATTTAATGGTATTCCGCATATCCAAAGTGTAGAAATTAACCTTTTTGCATCTCATACGTATAAACCCGGAAAAAATGTTGTTTTGGAAACCGGTCTTCATCAGGCTTTTTACCTTTTTCAGCAAAAACAATTGAAGGCCTTACAGCCTCGGTTTGCATCTGAAATTAAGCTAGGAAAGAACGTGTCATGGCTCATAGACTGCTCGCGAATGGTGCAGTTTATCCATCTATTGCCCAACAATAATTTAGGTTTACCTTTCGACATTTGGCTCCCGGTAACCGGCAATTTAAAGCCATTTTCATCTTGGCAAGCCAGCACCGGTTTTTTTGTTCATCTCAATAAATGGGAATACCATGCAGATGTTTATTTGAAGAAACAAAATGAGTTGCTCGAATTCAGAGATGGAGCCAATATCATTCTTGCTTCTGGTAATTGGGAGAAGGAATTAACCACCGGAAATGGTCAAATTCAGGGTGTCGAGCAAATGATACGATATCAGGATAAAAAAAATACCCTTTGGCTAAGTTATGCTTTAAGTAAATCGGACCGCACATTTAGTGAGATCAATGGTGGAGAGATGTTCCCTTTTAAATATGACAGAAGACATCAGATCACTTTTGTTGCAACAAGAGCTTTTAGTCAAAAGTGGAATGGAAGTCTAAATTGGGTCTATTTGTCCGGAAATCCGGTTACAATACCAGAAAATCAATATGTGATAGATCTGGAGGGGAACTCCTATCCCATTGAACTTTTAGGAAATAGAAACAATTATCGAATGCCTGCCTATCACAGGTTAGATGTGAGTTTTAATAAAACCATTACCAAGAAATGGGGGCATGTGGTATGGGATTTCGGTGTTTTTAATGTCTATAATCAATACAACCCATATTACCTTTATTTCGGATATGCTGAAAATGGTGAAAGGGTTTTAAAATTGCGCAGTCTTTTGCCCGTTTTGCCATCCGTTTCATTTTCAGCCCAATTCAAATGAGCAGAATGAAGGTCTATATCATATTCCTTTCGGTTCTCTTCATAGGCTGTGATAAGGAATTGGATTTTGATGGTTTCAAAAATACGCCCGAGGTGGTCGTGCAAAGTCATTTTACAACTGATTCTGTTTTTCATGTACTCCTTGGATTGAGTTCGGACATCATGCAAACCGGTTTCCAAAACAAGGTCATTTCGGATGCAGAAGTGGTGATATTGGATTCGTTAGGCAATATCATACAACTTGTTCATACATCGAATGGCCATTATCGTTCGACGGAGTATCCGAAGGAGGGAATGCCTTACAGACTCGATATACG
Organism: Bacteroidia bacterium; assembly: GCA_044339595.1. Taxonomy (GTDB): domain Bacteria; phylum Bacteroidota; class Bacteroidia; order NS11-12g; family UBA9320; genus CAZTGZ01. The sequence goes on along the minus strand of JBIIVF010000005.1, from coordinate 21,508 downwards.
AACATCAGATGGTAAAAATATTCGGTCCCGCGATCTCATCCCTTCAGATTCTCTGAAAGCAAGCGTCGATACCGTCACAGGTCCTGCAAACAGGTTGGATTTAAAACTGAAACTCAATGATCCTGCAAACAGCGAAAACCGATATATTTTGCGGTTGCTCGAATATTCTACACACTACCAACTGAATGAAAAAACACAAGTGATTGACAGTGTTACCGCTTGGCACCCTATGTCAATTATAAGCAGCAATAATATTTTCGAAATCAGCAATAGCCTCAGGGGGAATGTATTGAATTTTGAAATGTTCGAGGATGAATTTTTTGATGGACAGCAGTACTTATTGAATGTGATGATTGATCGGGTTTCGTTGCTCGAAGGTGGAAATAAATCGGTCTCCAGTAAATTAATGGTTTACCTGAAGTCTGTCAATGACCCTTGTTACCAATATTATTTAGGTATTTTGAAAAATTCGAGAAATTACGGTGGACCTTTTTCTACCAATTTTAATCCGGAAGACAATATTGAAAACGGGCATGGGATCTTTAGTGGATATCGATTTTACCAAAAAATCATTGATCTGAAATAGATACTTCCTTTTCAGTAAATTCAATTCCTTCCTTTTTAAGCAACGCCAAAACCGGTTCATAAATATCCGGCGTTACGGGCAGGATGCTGCCTTTGCGGTTAATCGTTCCATTCAGGATGAGTTCTGTGGCCATGGCAAGGGGCAATCCAACCGTTTTAGACATGGCCGTAAAATTGTCATCTTCTCCCATTGAAACCAAAGACATTTCTTTGATTCGGGTTTCTTTTCCTTTTTGATAAGTGATTTTATGCCACATCACAATCATGTCAATGTCACCCTCTTTCAGTTTCCATTTTTCTTCCAGGAGCTTTTGTAGAATTTGAGCAGGTGTTGCTTTATTTAATCCAATGGGGGTCTTTTCAAAAATTCCTAACCATTCCAATTTTTCCCAAAGGGTCACATCATCTTGGTCAATCCTTAAATATTGACGTAACTTCAGCTCCACTGAATCCGTGGGATGATAGGCCAGAAAGGTATTGATAAAGTCGCGATAGGTCATGTTCTCACAATCGAGCTCATAGGTGTCGTCGGTGGCACCAAGGTCTACAAAACAACTCCAGGCCTTGCAAAATCCAGGCCTTCTGAAGGTCCCGCGATACATCGTTTTTACATCTTCCAAGCCATAGGTTTCTCGATATTTTAGTGAATCTCGGTTGGCTACCCCTTCAAACTTTCCATATCCCGGAATATCGATAATTTCTGTTCTTCTGAATATTTTGTGATAGGGGATATACTTATACTGTCCTTCCTGAATGAACTTAACGGCCCCGCCTTGACCGGCCAAGACAACATTTCTCGGGTTCCAGGTGAATTTATATTGCCATGGATTCTGATCATATCCGGGCGCGATTAAACCTCCGGTAAAACTCTCAAAATCAGATATATGACCACCTTGTCCTCGAATTTCATCCAGTGCTTTCATGGCCGATAGGTGATCAATCCCGGGATCTAGTCCCATTTCATTCAAAAAGGTCAAACCTTTTAATTCCACTTCTTTGTGGAGCGTTTTCATTTCATCGCTCAGATAGGAAGCCGTAACCAAATGCTTTCGATGTTTCAGGCAGAGGCGAGCAACCGGAAAATGCATGTGTGCCGGCAACATACTCACAACGATGTCTGAATCCTGAATTTGCATTTCGGTATGCCCTAAATCAGAGATATCCAAAAATATCGCATGCATGCGATCATTGATCAATCGACTCTTGGCCAATTCGAGGTTTACATCCCCCAAAGTGATAAACCAATCCATAGCTTCCGCTTTTTGAGCGAGGTATTGAATGAGATGGGCTGTTGACCGACCTGTACCGATGATGAGTATTCGTTTCACGGGATGTTGAATTTCTCGCAAAGTTACGCTATTGGACATTTGAAGCGATGCATTAAAGGCCTATTTAGTTTTAGGACCGGAGTCGAATATGATATAAGGGTATGCGCCCCAAATCAGCAATTGGACTTCAATTTTCCCATTTTATATCACCCCTTCGGGGTTGTTCATATTCATTCCTTCAATTCTACAATCATTTCATCCCTTCAGGATTTTTTTGCTTCAACACATTTAATCTCATTATTTTCAATCGAATTACAACTTTAGAGTATCCCTATTCTTTGAAAATGCAGCAAACCCGAAGGGTTGGAATGATTGTAAGCAACATGAAGCAATAGGGAACTGAATCCCGGAGGGGTGGTATAATGGATATATTTTAAGAATGTCAATTCAGATATAATCAAAAGACTCTCAACGCCATAACTGTCTTGTTTTCAGTTCAGCTTGCTGATACTTAAAAGTAGGTTAAGCCCTTAAAATCTGCGCATTAGGTGTTCTAAAGACAACTTTAGATTTTTTTCACGATCTTCACCCCATGAAATTCCAAAAACAAGTGGTCATTGATGAAATCGATCCTGATGCGTTAACCGATGTACAAACCGAACTTATAGAAAGGTCGAAAGCCGCATCCCTGCGTGCTTACGCTCCTTTTTCGAACTTTAACGTTGGATGCGCTGTGCTGCTGGATAACCAAATAATCATAGAAGGGAATAATCAGGAAAATGCAGCTTTCCCAAGTGGATTGTGTGCTGAACGCGTTGCCTTGTTCTATGCCGGTGCGCAATATCCCGATGCAAAAGTTCTTAAAATGGCGGTTACTGCCATCTCTGAACAGTTTGAAGTTCCCCTTTTGTTATGCCCTTGCGGTGCTTGCTTACAGGTGATATCAGAATCAGAACAGCGATCAGGCAGCCCTATAGAAATATTGCTCCACGCCCATGAAAGGACTTTCTCTGCTAACGGACTAGAACAATTTATGCCTTTTGCATTTCGGTTGCTACCGAAAGAAGACAAGCCAGAATAACTACATCTTTTCCGGAACCTTGATCCCGAGCAATCCCATGGCATCTGCAATTACCTGTCCGGTCAGTTTTGACAAGGTAATTCTGAAACCCTTTTTAGTCGGGTCTACTTCCCCTAAAATGGAAATATCATGATAGAATCTATTGTATGTTTTGGCCAAATCAAAAATATACGCAGCAATGATAGAAGGGCTATAACTTCTAGCTGCTTCTTTGCATTTTGAAGGGTAAAGCGACAATTGCTTAATCACATCCTTTTCTTCCATCAATAGGTTTTCCGGTGCACCTTCGATTTTAATACCGGCTTTCGATGCTGCCCTCAAAATAGATTGAATCCTTGCGTGGGTATATTGAATAAATGGCCCTGTATTCCCTTGAAAATCAATGGATTCATTTGGATCAAATAAAATACGTTTTACTGGATCTACCTTGAGCAAAAAGAATTTCAAAGCTCCCATACCAATCATTTCGAACAAATCGTGCATTTCTTGTTCATTCATCCCCTCGGTTTTGCCCAATTCGATGGTTCTGTTTTTTGCGGTTTCATACATTTCGTCCATCAACATATCCGCATCTACCACTGTTCCTTCGCGGGTTTTCATTCTGCCAGAAGGCAAATCTACCATACCATAAGATAGGTGATGAATGTCATTTGCATAAGGTTTGCCCAATTTGTTTAGAATGAGCTTTAGTACTTTAAAATGATAATCTTGCTCGTTGCCTACTACATAAATAGACTGATCCATTTGGAACTCATCATATTTCAACTGGGCCGTACCCAAATCCTGGGTGATATAAACTGAGGTTCCATCAGAACGAAGAAGGAGTTTTTCGTCTAAACCATCTTTAGTAAGGTCTACCCATACGCTTCCGTTATATTTGGTGAAGAAGGTACCGTTTTTTAATCCTTCGTCTACAATCTCTTTACCCAGTAAATACGTATTGCTTTCGTAATAATATTTGTCAAAAGACACCCCCATCCGGTCATATGTAAGTGTAAATCCATCATAGACCCATTGATTCATCGTTTCCCAGATTTTTACAACTTCATGATCTTCATTCTCCCATTTTCTGAGCATTTCCTGCGCTTCAAGCAAGAATGGAGCTTGTTTCTTTGCCACTTCTTCATCCAATCCTTCACTGATGAGGTTGGCCACTTCATCGCGATAAACCTTGTCAGACATCACATAATATTTGCCCACCAGGTGGTCTCCTTTTATGCCGGATGATTGAGGGGTTTCTCCATTCCCGAATTTTTGCCATGCCAACATGCTTTTGCAAATGTGAATGCCCCTGTCATTGATCAAATTGGCTTTAATCACTTCATATCCGCATTTTTCGAGGATTTTGCTCAGACTAAACCCCAGCAGATTGTTTCTGACATGTCCCAAATGTTGAGGCTTGTTGGTATTGGGTGAAGAATACTCCAGGATGATTCTGGACCCGTTTCCGGCATCGGATTGTCCGAATTGTGGGTTGGCTTTGTTTTTGTCGACAAAATCAATCCAAAATTGATCCCGTAAAGTGAAGTTCAAAAAGCCTTTCACTACGTTGAAAGTTGAAATTTCCTCTACTGAATTTTGAACAAATTCTCCTATTTCCCGGGCGGTATGTTCCGGTGATTTTCCGGATAGTTTTAAAAAGGGGAAAACGACAAAAGTAAAATCGCCTTCGTGCTGTTTACCGGTCGGTTCGAGCAAGATTTTAGCTGATATATTATCAGTTTTATAGAGTGTTTTCAATGCATTCGATAACGCATTGTGAATTTTTAATTCTATCATAAAGTTTAATTGAAAAAAGTCAAATACCGGTATTGAACCGGCAAACAAATTATTAACCCAGTACAGGCTCGTTTCCGGGTTTCCATTTGATGGAACAACCCACCGGTGTTACTTCCGGATAATCCACTTCAATGCCATCCAAGGTGCATTCTATGGCATCTTCGAGATAAACCCGGGTTACCATGTGTTCATTGTCCCAACAATCATCAATGGCCCCGCGATAAACAAGCTCTCTCTTGCTGTTGAATAAATAAGCTTCCGGTGTGCGTTGAGCGGCAAGTTTTTTAGCAACTTCCTGACTTTCATCAAACAAGTAAGGGAATTCAATATTGAGTTGGCGGGCTACTTTGGCCATATTTTCCGGACTATCATCAGGAAATTGAGCTGGGTCATTTGGATTAATACACATAATACCCAAATTGTCTTCTTCGTATCGATCGTACAATTTCTTTATTCTGCTCCAGTACGCTCTGGAATACTTGCAATGGTTACAGGTAATAATGATCAACAGCGCCGATCGGTCTGCATAGTAATAACTGTTGTAATACTTACCATCAGCACCATTAAGTTCGAATCTGAAAAGTTTTTCACCGAGTTGCATAGCTTATCGTTTGCTGCAAATATCTTCAATGAAAATTACTTGAAGCAATTTTCAATCAATAATTCACAAAAAAATAATTTGCAAACTGTTTACTTTTTCGAGTCTTTCTCTTTTGCCGTTGATTTTTTAATTTTTACATTTTTAAATTTTAACTCATTTGTTTTCTTGTCGAGGTCTACCTGAATGGTATCACCTTCCGAAACATTTGATTTGAGTATTTCTTCAGCCAACGGATCTTCAAGATATTTTTGTATAGCTCTGTTCAAGGGTCTTGCACCAAAATCGCTGTCAAACCCTTTTTCGGCGATATATGCTTTTGCTGCATCGGTCAAGGTGATATGGAAACCAACGGATTGAATTCGTTTCAGCAATTTAGCAATTGAGAGATTCAAGATCTTTGCGATGTCTTCTTTGCTCAGTGAATTGAACACGATGACATCGTCTATGCGGTTCAAAAATTCAGGAGAAAAGAACTTCTTCAAGGCACTTTCAATCACATTTTTAGTGGAGGCTTCGTTCGAAGTTACTTTCGCACCCGTGGTGAAACCCATTCCGGTGCCGAAATCCTTGAGTTGACGACTGCCGATGTTGCTGGTCATAATGATGATTGTATTTCTAAAATCAATCTTCCTGCCCAAACTATCAGTGATAAACCCTTCATCTAATATCTGCAGCATAATATTGAAAACATCCGGGTGAGCTTTTTCAATTTCATCAAACAAGATGACGGAATAGGGTTTCCTTCGAACTTTTTCTGTCAAGAGTCCGCCTTCTTCGTAGCCGATGTATCCCGGAGGGGCACCTACCAGACGACTTACCGAAAACTTCTCCATATATTCACTCATATCAATTCGAATGAGTGTGTCTCTTGAATCAAATAAATATTCGGCCAGACTTTTGGCCATCTCTGTTTTGCCTACACCCGTCGGACCTAAAAATATAAACGAGCCGATAGGGCGGTTGGGGTCTTTAAGTCCGGCCCTGGTTCTTTGAATGGCTCTTGTAAGCTTTTCGACTGCTGCATCCTGACCAATTATATGTCCTTTCAATTCATCGCCCATACTCAGCAATTTTTTACCTTCACTTTGAGCAATGCGTTTAACAGGCACACCGGTAATCATGGCGACTACTTCAGCCACATCATCTTCGGTTACTTTATATCGTTCGTTGCGGGTTTCTTCTTCCCAGCGCAATTTGGCTATTTCGAGCTGCTCGAGAAGCGATTTCTCTTTGTCGCGCAATTTGGCCGCTTCTTCATATTTCTGGCTCTTCACCACACGATTTTTCTCTTCTTTGATCTCCTCAATCTTGCTTTCGAGCACCAAAATGTCTTTTGGCACGTGAATGTTAGAAAGGTGCACACGCGCACCGGCTTCATCCATCACATCGATGGCCTTATCCGGTAAATGGCGATCTGTGATATAACGGATGCTCATTTTTACGGATGCGTCTAAGGCTGCATCGGTATAGGTTACGGCGTGGTGATCTTCGTATTTCCCTTTGATGTTTTGTAAAATTTGAAGTGTTTCATCCGGACTTGCAGGTTCAATCATCACCGATTGAAAACGTCTTTCCAATGCGCCGTCTTTTTCGATATACTGGCGATATTCATCCAAGGTTGTAGCTCCTATGCATTGAATTTCTCCCCTTGAAAGAGCCGGTTTAAACATGTTAGAAGCATCGAGAGAACCTGAAGCCCCTCCTGCACCTACAATGGTGTGAATTTCGTCGATAAACAAAATTACGTCTTTGGCTTTTTCGAGTTCATTCATGACCGCTTTCATGCGCTCTTCGAATTGTCCACGATACTTGGTGCCTGCCACCAATGAAGCCAAATCAAGGGTTACCACGCGCTTGTCATATAATACTCTGGACACTTTGCGTTGTACAATTCTCAAGGCCAACCCTTCAGCAATGGCGGTCTTTCCTACACCGGGCTCTCCGATCAGTACGGGGTTATTTTTCTTACGACGGCTCAAAATCTGAGATACCCTTTCGATTTCTTTTTCACGACCGATGATCGGATCCAGTTTGTCATCTTCGGCAAGTTTGGTTAAATCACGTCCAAAATTGTCAAGAACCGGTGTGTTCGATTTATTGCCTTTTGAAGGCGGTGAAGTCTTTTTTTCTTCTTTATAGAAATCTTCCGGGGAGTCTGTGGGCAATTCTGCCTTCATTTCCTCACCATTGTTGTCGAGTGCACCTTTAAAAGTGTCATAATCAATGCCATATTGGCGCAAAATCTGCGATGCGATGTTGTCTTCTTCACGCAATATTGACAAGAGCAGGTGTTCTGTTCCGATGACATCACTTTTAAAAATTTTTGCTTCGAGGTAGGTGATTTTTAAAGCTTTTTCAGCTTGTTTTGTGAGAGGAATGTTTCCTAGATTGGTGCTCCGGGATGCAGTATCCCGAATTGAATCTTCAATGGATTTTTTCATTCTGAGGATATCAATACCCAATGCTTTCAACTGAATCAGAGCTTTTCCTTCTCCTTCTCGAATGATACCGAGCAATAAATGTTCGGTTCCTATATATCCGTGTCCAAGTCTGATGGCTTCTTCGCGACTAAACTGGATTACTTCTTTTACTCTGGGTGAAAATTTCGCTTCCATGTATTTTGTTACTACTGTTGTGGTAATATGAACAAATATAAGGCCATTTGGATTGGTTGCAATAGCAGAAAAGTCTGTGTTTTGTCATGATGCCTATTATTTTGGATTTTTAAACATCTGCACCGGCTTCATTATAGATAAAATAATAGGGATATCTCGATTCTAATTTACCAATTCACGCGTTGAAAAAGATTGCTATAATCATTACATTCTTCATTTTAAGGACTTTACAAGAGATGAGAAAGTTGGTTTAGGGGTGTTGTGAAGTATGTGGATGTGTATAACAATGGGTTGGTTTACGAGGGTTATAGCCAGGTGTTCTGAACTAATCCACAATAAGTTCACAAATTTAAAGGTGGTGTTTATAACTTATTGTGGGGATAATTAGATCTTTGAGTGCACGGCGATACAAGTAATTTCGGACTCAGAAAAGTATGCAAAACTCCATTAAACCAGATCAAAATAAAAGACGGGATTTTAGCACCCGAAAACAGGTTGATTTTGTGCTCGAAGGCAAATTGCCACCCCAAGCGCCCGACCTGGAAGAGGCCGTATTAGGGGCAATGTTACTAGAAAAACACGCCCCTGAAAAAGTTCTGGACATCCTGAAGGCAGAGGCATTTTATTCTGATGCGAATCAAGAAATTTTTAAAAGTATTAGCAAATTATACAATGCCGGGTTTCCGGTAGATATCCTCACCATAACCGAGGAATTGAAAAAAGAAGGCAAACTCGAAATAGTGGGAGGGGCCTATTATATCACTAGACTTACGAATCGGGTGGCGTCTGCGGCCAATATTGAGTATCATGCCCGTATACTCATACAGAAATATATTCAACGTGAATTGATCCGCATTTCGGGTGAAATAGGACGTGAGGCTTTCGAGGACAGTGCCGATGCCTTTGAATTACTCGACAATGCCGAAAGGGTTCTTTTTGCCATCAAAGACGAAACCACCAAGAAGAATTATTCTTCTATTGATGATTTGTTGACCAAAGCCATCAAACAAATTGAATCGATAAAGGCTCATGAAAACGGACTCACCGGTGTGCCCTCAGGGTTTACGCAACTCGATCGAATCACTTCCGGATGGCAAAATTCAGACTTAATTATTCTCGCCGGTCGTCCAGGTATGGGTAAAACGGCTTTTGTACTTACGATTGCCAGAAATGCAGCCGTCGAGTATAAAAAACCGGTGGCCATTTTCTCTCTTGAAATGTCATCCATTCAATTGGTAACCCGTCTTATCTCCGGTGAATCAGAAATTAGTTCTGAAAAACTAAAAAAAGGGAATCTGGAAAGCTATGAATGGGAGCATCTCAATGCCAATGTGACGCGATTGGGCGAAGCACCTATTTTTATTGACGACACCCCTGCGTTATCGATCTTTGATTTAAAAGCAAAGGCGAGAAGACTTAAAAAACATAACAATATCTCCATGATCATCATCGATTATTTGCAGTTGATGAAAGGGGAAGACAGAGGGATCGGAAACCGTGAACAAGAAATTAGTTACATCTCCAGGTCGTTGAAAGAATTGGCGAAAGAATTGGATATTCCGGTGATTACTTTGGCACAGTTAAGTCGTGAAGTGGAAAAGAGACCGGACAAAGTGCCCATACTTTCAGACTTGAGGGAATCAGGTTCTATAGAGCAGGACGCAGATATGGTTGGATTTATCTTTCGTCCGGAATATTACAAAATTACCGAAGACGCTGAAGGGAATGACCTTCGCGGAATTGGACAAATCATCATTGCCAAACACAGAAATGGTCCAACGGGCGTCGCTAACCTTCGTTTCAAAGGAGAATTTGCGAAATTTGTGGATGTAGATTCCCGTTACGATGAGTCTTCTTCAGAGCCATCAACCATGACCTATCAATCAAAAATAAATCACGAACCGCCGAATTTTGAAGCTCCGCCATTTTAACCCAAGGTTATAAAATGTTATCAATATTTGCATAATATTGATTTACAGTTTCTTATTCGTTTCAGCATTTTTAATGCTGATTCCGGGTTTAACGGAGCTTCAAAATTGGCAATGACCGACTTTATTCAGCTAAAAACGGATATTTATAATCGGTAGGAGGATTAAAATTCTCCTTAATAGTGCGTTGAGATACCCATCTCGTCAAATTTGCTTTTGCACCGGCTTTATCATTGGTTCCGGATGCACGAGCACCCCCAAATGGTTGTTGACCAACAACAGCACCGGTCGGTTTGTCGTTAATATAAAAGTTTCCGGCGCTGTTTTCCAACATGCGAACTGCCGTTTGAATGGCATAACGGTCAGAAGCCATAATACTGCCGGTTAATGCGTAAGGAGAGGTGTTATCTACCAGCTGCAATGTCTCTTCATACTTGTCTTGATCATACACATATACCGTCAACACGGGGCCGAAGATTTCTTCACACATGGTAGTATAATCGGGTGTTTTGGCCAAGATAACGGTAGGCTCAATAAAGAAGCCTTTGCTCTTATCAAATTTTCCTCCAGCAATGATTTCTGCATTCGGATCTTTGGCTGCGTCAGCTATATAAGCGCTGATTTTATCAAATGCTTTTTCGTCAATGACTGCATTGATAAAATTAGAGAAATTCTCTACGGTTCCCATTTTCATTTCTGACAATTGCTGCTGCAAGATCTTTTTGGTTTCATCCCATAAATTATTGGGGACGTAAGCCCTTGACGCTGCAGAACATTTCTGTCCTTGAAACTCGAATGCACCTCTCGACATAGCGGTTGCCAAGGTTTGTGGATGAGCACTTTTATGAGCTACAATAAAGTCTTTGCCACCCGTTTCTCCCACAATGCGCGGATAGGTTCGATATTTTGCAATGTTATTTCCTATGGTTTTCCATAATTGTTGAAAAACGCCGGTCGAGCCGGTAAAATGTAATCCTGCGAAATCACGGTGTTCAAAAATGACATTTCCTGCTGTTTTTCCTTCAACGTACACCAAATTGATGACGCCATCCGGCACACCCGCCTCCTTAAACAATTCCATGAGCACCTGAGCGCTGTAGATTTGACTTTCGGCCGGTTTCCAAACCACGGTATTCCCCATCAAGGCAGGAGCTGCCGGTAAATTAGCTGCAATACTGGTGAAGTTGAATGGGGTTAAGGCGAATACAAATCCCTCCAACGGGCGATATTCCATTCGGTTCCATGTGCCCGGTGAGTTTTCAGGAGGTTGTTCTCCGTACATTTCGTACATATACTGCACATTAAAGCGGAAAAAATCGATCAATTCGCATGCAGCATCAATCTCAGCCTGATAGGCATTTTTAGATTGGGCTAGCATGGTAGCGGCATTCACTTTCGCACGATAAGGTCCGGCGAGTAAATCAGCGGCTTTCAGAAATATGGCGGCTCTTTCTTCCCAGGGCAAACGTGCCCAGGATGGTTTGGCTGTCATGGCAGCCTCAATGGCCAACTTAACATGCGATTCGTCTCCATAACAATACGTACCCAAAACATGGCTGCGCTCATGAGGCGGATGCATGGTTCGGATGTCTTGTGTACGAATTTCCTTGCCTCCAATATGCATCGGAATGTCAACTGTTTTACTCTTGAGAACATTCAGCATCTGCTTGAGTTCTTCACGCTCTTTGCTGCCCGGTGCATATCCTTGAACCGGTTCGTTTTTAGGTACTGGAACCTTAAAAAATCCATTCATAATATTTAGCTGTTTTTAATGAAATCTTGAAAAAATTGCCAATTGCCCAAATTGGGTGGCATGCATTGTATTTTGATATTAATTTTTTGCACGGGATGGATGAATTCGACCATACCGGCATGCAGATAAATCATGTGATTATAGTTTCGGGTGGAACCATATTTCAAATCACCGGCGATGGTACATCCCATCTTGGCCAATTGCACCCGAATCTGATGCGGCCTTCCGGTATGTGGAATCACTTTAAGCAAATAAACGTGGTTTCCGGTGCCGAGATAAAAATATTCAAGAGTAGCTTTCTTACTGTTTTTTACTTCACTTTCATGGGCCCGTGCCAGGTTTTTTTCCGTGTCTTTTGTGAGCCAATGAGTAAGAACACTGTTTAGCTTTCGTGGCTTCGATTCTACCAACGCGAAATAAGTCTTACGGATGGTTTTCTCTTGAAACAATTTATTCATACGGGTAAGTGCCTTGCTGCTTTTGGCGAAGATAACTACACCGCTCACCGGTCTGTCTAAGCGGTGAATAGAGCCTAAAAAAACGCTTCCCGGTTTTTGCTCGGTTCTTTTGATGTAATCCTTCACCATGTCGAGCAGCGGTATATCACCGGTGTCATCGCCTTGCACGAGGATGCCTGCCGGCTTATTTACAGCAATGAGATGATTATCCTCATACAATACCCAACTGTCATCCCAAACTATATCTGTTCTACTCATATGATGTTAACCTCCATGTTAAATTCGATGCCAAAGGTATCCATAACATCCTGCTGTATATTTCTTGCGCACTGATAAATTTCTTCACCGGTTGCGTTACCGTAATTCACCAAAACCAATGCCTGATCTTTATGACTGCCGGTTTGTCCGGATACTTTGCCTTTCCAACCGCATTGTTCAATGAGCCAACCTGCAGCAGTCTTCACTTTACCTGCTTCGGCCGGGTAGGATGGGAGGGTAGGATACTTCTCTTTTAACTGGTTATAATGTTCCTCAGAAATCACCGGATTTTTAAAAAAGCTGCCTGCATTTCCTAAAATTGCCGGGTCCGGTAATTTTGATTTCCTGATTTCGCATACTACCTCGCTGATGTCTTTATAGCTTGGTTGATCAATGCCTTTTTGGGATAGAAGGTCCCGAATGGCACCATATGTGTCCTTTATGGGGGCATTTTTATGCAATTTCAGACAAATCTCAGTAATAAAGTACTGTCCCTTCTTTTCATGTTTGAATACGCTTTCTCTATAACCAAACGCACAGGCCTTTTTGTCAAAAATCTCTGTTTCCAGGGTTTTAAGGTTAATGGCTTTTAAATGATCAAAGGTGTCTTTTAATTCTACGCCATAGGCACCGATGTTTTGCATGGGCGCGGCACCGGCTGTTCCGGGTATCAGGGAAAGATTTTCAATGCCACCCAATCCAAATTCAAGGCTTTTTAGCACGAGTTGATGCCAATTTTCTCCGGATCCTGCAAACAATAGCGCTTCTTGATCATTCATCCACTCAACCCGCACGCCTTTAATGCGATTGAGCAGCACCGTCCCGGGCCAGTCAGATTTGAATAACACGTTGCTACCGCCTCCTAAAAATAGATAGGGTTCAGGTAAAGTTCCCGAACGCAAAAGTTCAATCAATTCATGGGCAGAAGTAATTTCCAGAAGTCGACTGCAATGCGCTTCAACGCCAAAAGTATTATATGGTTTTAGAGAATTCAGCATCTACGCATTCAGGCCTGCAAATATCGAAGTTAAGCAGTCAGATAAAAAACATGTGAAGGAATAATTGTTATGATGTCTTCAGTGTTCTGGCTTTGCTATACCTCAAATATCGACTCAAGCCTGAATAATGGCTGATGAGCAATCCATTGGCTCCATCCAAAAAGCCGAATTGCAACAAATACTTTTTGATAAACATGGCCAAATAGGAACCGTATGGTTTAAAAACAGAAGGTTTTGGATGCTTGCTTAACCATTCTTTGGCTGCCAGATCGGCATATTTAAAAATGGTATTTCGATGTTCTTCTGCGGTGCGTATGGTAAAATGGAGTAAATCTCCCCTCAGTTTGATGAGAGGCAAATCTTTGTCATATTCAAGCTTTTCGTGCACATAAATTCCTACCCATCGAGCTTGGTCTTTGGGAAACAACCTTATTTTGGTATCGGGATACCAACCGCAATACCTCACGGGCACTCCTCGGTAAAAATTCAAGCGATTAAAGGAATAAACGGCTGATTTTTGAGCGTCGATGCTTTGAATTTGTTTGATTAAAGTTGGTGAAAGCCGCTCATCCGAATCCAAAGAAAGAATGTAGGGATGCTTGGCAAGCGTGTTCGCGAAATTCTTGGTGTCTGAAAATCCCTTCCAATGACACTGAACGAATCGCACACCGGCCTTTTTGCAAATTTCAGGGGTTTGATCGGTGCTGAAAGAATCAACAACAATGACTTCAGCGCACACTTGTTGAAGCGACAGAATACAATCTAAAATACGGTCTTCTTCGTTCAAGGTTATGATAACCCCACTGATAGGAAGTAAACCGGTTGAATGCATGGTCAAAAGATTAGCCGTTTAGTCTTTCTTTGATGTCGAGTCGATGCTTTCTGGCGGTATCAATAGCGATGTCATATCCGGCATCGGCATGGCGTAAAACGCCCATGGCAGGATCGTTGTGTAATACTCTTTTCAATCGAATCGCCGCGTCATCTGTACCATCGGCTACGATGACCATACCGGCATGAATAGAATAGCCGATGCCCACACCACCACCGTGGTGCAGGGATACCCAACTCGCTCCTCCAGCAGTGTTGATCAGTGAATTTAAAATCGGCCAGTCTGCAATGGCATCTGAGCCATCTTTCATGGCTTCTGTCTCACGATTGGGGGATGCTACCGATCCGGTATCCAAATGGTCGCGACCAATCACAATCGGTGCTTTAACTTTTCCTTCTTTGACCAATTGGTTAAAAGCAAGTCCGGCTTTTTCACGTTCTCCTTGTCCAAGCCAGCAAATACGGGCAGGCAATCCCTGAAATGATATTCTCTCTCGCGCCATTTTCATCCATCTTTTCAGACTTTCATCTTCCGGAAATAAGTCGAGAATCACCTGATCGGTGGTGTAAATGTCTTCCGGATCACCGCTTAAGGCCACCCAACGAAATGGACCGCGTCCTAGGCAAAATTGCGGACGAATAAATGCGGGCACAAATCCCGGGTAGTCGAATGCATTGGTAACGCCTCTTTCCAACGCCCTTCCCCGCAAGTTATTTCCGTAATCAAAGGTGATGGCTCCGGCTTCATGAAATTTGAGCATCAATTGCACATGGCGGGCCATGGTATCATAGCTCAATTCTGTGTATTTCTCCTGATTCTGAACCCTTAAACGGTCAGCGGTTTCTACATCCAGTCCCTGCGGAAAATATCCCACCAAGGGGTCATGTGCAGAGGTTTGATCGGTCAGTAAATCAGGAATAATTCCTCTTTCCATCATCCTTTCCAACAAATCGACGGCGTTGCCAAGCCATCCGATGGATATGGCTACCCCGGCTTCTTTCGCTTTGAGGGCTTTGTCGATGGCTTCATCGAGGTTGCGCACCATATAATCGAGGTAACGGGTTTCAAGTCTTTTTCTAATACGCCATTCTTCCATTTCTGCCGCCAAACAAACGCCTTCATTCATGGTCACAGCCAATGGCTGAGCACCGCCCATTCCGCCCAATCCGGCCGTTACACTCAAAGTACCTTTCAACGTTCCATTAAAATGCTGTCTGGCTGCCTCGGCAAAAGTTTCATAGGTCCCTTGAACAATGCCTTGAGATCCAATATAAATCCAGGAACCGGCGGTCATTTGTCCATACATAATCAAACCCTTGGCTTCCAGTTCTCTGAAATAATCGAGATTGGCCCAATGGGGCACTAAATGTGAATTGGCAATGATCACGCGGGGCGCATCTTTATGAGTGGGCAATATTCCCACCGGTTTTCCCGACTGCACTAGCAAGGTTTCATCTTCATTCAAATCCCTCAGGGCTTTTACGATGAGGTCATAAGATTCCCAGTTTCTCGCTGCTTTACCGGTACCGCCATAAACTACCAGGTTCTCAGGCTTTTCTGCAACATCGGGGTCGAGATTGTTCATCAACATGCGCAAAGCAGCTTCCTGAACCCACCCTTTGCAGGAAAGTTTATTTCCGGTGGGTGCTTGAATGATTCTTTTATTACTCATGGATTCCATAAAATCTAACACAGGGCAAAAATAAGAAGCCCGTCATAGGAAACATAAGATATTAAAGATTGTTTTTAATGAAGTTACGTTCCATAAAATTTCACTAATTTTGTAACAAATGAAAGGTTTGGCCCGGATATGCATTGTGTTGATGGTATGGAGTTTTGCTCCATGGCAACTCATGTGTCTCGATCATGACCATCATATTCAGCATACAGGAGTTGTATTTGAACAACAAGAAACGTCTGTTTCGTTGCATGGCTGTCAGCTCAATTTTTTTGCACCTTTTCATCATACTGCAAGCTCAATTTACATCCACAATGATTTTTCGAACGCATTTTTAAGTCGAACTGAAATTGAGAAACCTTTTTTGACCTTGGGTCGTGCCGATGGCCGCGCCCCGCCCGCAATTCTTGCCACTGTTTAGGGTAAAGAGTCAAAATCAAACTTATTTTTATGTTAAAAATTCTGTTGCCGATAATGCTGTTATCGGTGTTTTCGTCTGTATCTGCGCAGTCTTTAAAGATTAGCGGTGTAGTGAAGGATAGCGCCTCCCTGGAACGTTTGTCTTTCACGGAGCTCGCTCTAGCTTCAGACCAGAAGTTCACTGTGAGCGATGTAGATGGAAATTTTACCCTGACCGGATTATCGGCAGGCTACAAATTATTGTTTGTGAGACATGTTGGATGTGAACCCAGAAATATCCGATTGAACCTCACCAAAGATACCTTTCTGAAAATTTTATTGAGTCATCACGATCATTTGTTCGAGGCTCATGTGGTATACGGCCACCATGACGATGAGGAGCATTTTACGGATCATGAGAAAACGCTCACGGGAAAAACGCTCCGGTTGGTGCAACATCAAAGCATGGGTGAAATGCTTACGAGCATTAATGGTGTGCAGGCATTAAAGACCGGGCAAGCCATCGCAAAACCCGTGATCAGAGGACTTCAAGGCAATCGAATTATTATTGTTGACAACGGTTTGAAACTCGAAAGTCAACAGTGGGGAGACGAGCATGCACCTGAACTCGACAGCAGAAGTGCCGAATCCTTTAAAGTGTTAAAAGGGGCCGGAACATTGCGATATGGTTACGACGCCATTGGAGGGATTATATTGGCTGAACCGGGTGCACTTCCGGATTCTTTTGAAGTCATGTCGGGTATGACAGCTTTGAGCAATGGAAAAGGTGGGATGGTATTCAGTAAAATGAGTATCCCAAGAAAAAATGGTGGATGGCAATTAAATGTAGGAATGAAGAAAGTCGGAGATCAAAGGGCTCCGAGGTACATCCTTTCAAACACGGGATATGAAGAATTTACGGCTGGTGTGCGGAAGGTGTTGGACCATGAAAAGTTCCATTCAGAAAGCTCCATCAGGCTGTTCTATAATAAGCCGGGCATCTTAAAAGCAGCCCATGTGGGGAATCTTACTGATCTAAAGAATGCCATGAATTATGCCGAACCGTTGGTTCAACTTCCTTTTAGTTACCGGATATTGCGTCCTTTTCAACAAGTGATGCACCTCACCGGCATGCAACGCATCGAATTTTTATCCGGCAAATTTGAACACGCTTTACAGTATGGTTTTCAAATTAATCATCGCAAAGAATTTGATAACAGAAGGGGTGGAGATGCCAAAACACCGCAGCTCGACTTTTTACTTCAAACCCATCAGCTTGAATGGCATGTGTCAAAGCATTCCGGAATCCATTTTCTGCAAAGTGGAGTGCAAAGCAGCTATCAAACCAACCGTCAGAAAGGGTTTTTGCTGATTCCTAATTTTAGAAAAATAAACAACGGACTCTATTACATTCACAGAATTGAACTCGATAAGTTTTTATTGGAAGCCGGTGTAAGGGCGGATTTACAAAAATTGAACGCCTACTTTTATACCGATAGTGGAACCAGGTCTACACTCAAGCAGTTTAGCGGATTGAGTGCCAATTTGAGCGCCCAATATCAACTCAATCATGATTGGATGTTTTATTTTCAGTTATCTGAACTTTGGCGCGCACCTTCTATCAATGAAATGTATAGCAACGGGTTACATCATGGCGCAGCCGCTTTGGAATATGGAAATGAGCAACTTCAGAAAGAAACTGCATGGTCAGGTGCCTTTACAACTGTATATAATCACAATAAATTTGGTTTCGAAATAGAACCTTATGTGCGCTATATCGATCGATTCATCAGCTTGCAACCTCAATTACCACCGGCATTAACCATCCGTGGAGCATTTCCTGTTTTTTATTTTGAAACGCATCAAGTCTGGTTCAAAGGGATAGATGCGCAATGGAACTGGGCACCTTCCTCACAATGGGTGGCTAAAGGTCAATACAGTATTATGCAGGTAAGAACAACAGAAAGACAGTTCTTAAATGGAATGCCGCCAGTTATTGCTGAGCAGCAGTTGAAATACTTTGTTGAATCCTTTAAGCAATTCAAACAAATTCAGTTTACCGCCGGATACCGATATGTATTTCAACAAAAGTGGGCCGATGTTGAAACAGATTATATGCCTCCACCAAACGGTTATGGTCTGTTGAGATTGAGTGTCTCCGGAGATTTGCACCGTAAAAATGTACATACCCTATCTGTTTCTGCAGATAACCTGCTCAATACGGATTATCGAGATTATCTGAGCCGATTGAGATACTACGCCAACGAGTCGGGTGTTAATATCTTTATTAATTATATTATTAAAATTTAAATTAAAATTTATGAAAAAACAGTTATTTAGTATTTTGTTAATCTGTGTATCTCTTGGATACCTTACGAGTTTATCTTCCTGCAAAGAAGACGAACCTGACAAACCCACCAACGACGAAGAGTTAATCACCACTTTGAAACTAAAATTCTTTCATGCTGCCGATTCATCCTCAGCCGGAGTTTTTGTTTTTCGGGATGTGGATGGAGAAGGAGGGATGAGCCCGCAAATGTGGGACACCATCCGTTTGAATTCCGGGAAAGCCTATTTCATGGAATTAGAACTTTTGAACGAATCTAATGCTGCCGATGTAGAAGACATCACCGCAGAAATTCGTGAGGAGGCCGCAGAACACCTTTTTTGCTTTGGGAACTCTGTTCCCGGACTTTCTATGATTTATGCAGATTCGGATGGAACTCACCCTATTGGTATAAAAACCAATTGGAATGCACAAACTGCCGGCACCGGAAATGTAACGGTAACCCTCAAACACCAACCAGATGGCACGAAGAACGGGAATTGTGCACCGGGCGATACAGATATTGAGGTGGTCTTTCCGACGATTATTCAATAAGCCTATCTTGTCATTAATTCATGGAATGAATGACTGTTTAATTACATTATCCATTCAGGGTTTGTTCAGCTAAATATTTCTTTTAGGTTTGCATCATGAACCTGAAACTCAGGAATATACTTTCAGACCCTGAATTCTGGTTAATCCTTGGATTCAACGGGTTGTTTGTTTATATGTATCAAATCAAACAACTGGATGCAGGTGACATTATTTGGATTTACTTTATTCAAAGTCTGTTTATCGGCCTTCAATATATCATCCGAATGTTAGCGATAGGGAGTCGTTCAGAGGGAAAAGGCAGATTGTCGATGCCTCTCTTTTTTCTGCTGCATTACGGCGGATTTCATTTTGTGTATTTGATTTTTCTAACAGTAATTACAGCATCCTCTGATCAAATTGGTTTTAATACCGTCAACCTTATTCCGGCGATAGGACTGCTGGCGTTGAATCTTTTATTCTCTGCGCGCAGCGACATCATTTCAGATAAGGAGGCTAAATTGGGACCCGGAAATTTATTTTTTATACCTTACCTGAGAATTGCACCGATGCATTTGTTTATAATTCTGGGGTTTAATCAAGGATTGGATTCCAAAATACCCTGGTTGCATTGGCAAGATCCTTTTTTGATTTTTATCGTGCTCAAGACTTTTTCAGATATCATATTACACATCCTCGTGAATAAAACCTATCAAGGACGTCGGCCGCGTTCTTTTAGAAATATTGAATAGACCCTTAAGAAACAGGGGATGTATGCGTTTCAAGAAAAATCAAAGCATTTTTCAATTGCGGATGCATCCATACATCTTCCTCCACAATTGGTACCGACTTTCTAAACAAGTTCACCCATTGATTCAATATGTCTGACGAAGGATTTTCTCCTCTGAATGATAATGCTTGTGAAGCATTCATGAATTCAATGGCCAATATTTGAAGGCAGTTATTGGCCACCTCGAGGCATTTGTTTACGGATGTAGCTCCCATACTCACGTGATCCTCTTGTCCGTTGCTGCTCACTATACTGTCTGAGCTGGCCGGAGTGCAAAGTACCTTGTTGCGATTAACGATGGATGCGGCGGCATATTGCGGAATCATAAATCCAGAATTTAACCCGGGTTTTCTGACCAAAAAGGCCGGCAATTCTCTTAATCCTGCTATAAGTTGATAAATACGTCTTTCTGAAATGTTTCCCAATTCACTTATTGCGATGGTGAGAAAGTCGGCATGGATGGCCAAGGTTTGACCATGAAAATTCCCTCCGGAAAGAATTAAATCCTCTTCCGGAAATACGGTTGGATTATCGGTCACGGCATTTACCTCCGTCAACAAGATTTCCTGAACCCTCGTGATCACATCCCTGCTTGCTCCATGTACCTGCGGGATACATCGAAATGAATAAGGATCTTGCACATGAACTTTCGGTCTTCCTATTAAAGGGCTGCCATTTATCAAAGTGCGCATATTCTCTGCGACTTGTATTTGTCCGGCGTGAGGTCGAATGGTATGCAAAGAAGGATGGAACGGTTCAGGTCTGCCGTCAAAAGCTTCCAAACTCATGGCACCGATCACGTCTGCCCAAGAAGATAAATGTTTGGCCTTGATCAATGACAAGGTCAACACTGCAGTCATATACTGGGTTCCATTGATAAGAGCCAAACCTTCTTTAGGTCCCAACTTTAAAGCAGGCAATTCCAAGGATGCGGCATCTGTTATGGTTCCGTTTATGGATACTTCTCCCAACCCGATGAGTGGTAAGCTCAAGTGGGCCAGGGGCGCCAAATCGCCGGATGCACCCAGTGATCCGAATCGGTAAACCACCGGAAGGATGTCGTGATTATAGAAATGAATTAAACGATCCACCACTGCTTCATCTACACCGCTGAATCCAAAACTCAAGCTTTGAATTTTCAGGGCCAACATCAAACGAACGGCTGTGGGTTCAGCTTGTTCACCCATTCCACAGGCATGCGACTTCAACAAGTTCTCTTGTAATTGACTTAAGTCATTCTTTTCTATGGAGGTATGATATAGCGATCCGAATCCGGTATTGATGCCATAAATGGGTTCAGTAGAGGTCGCTATTTTGTGGTCGAGATAGGATTTACAATCTCTGATGCGTTTTCGTGCCGATTCATCGAGTTGAATCTGCGTGCCTTTATGGGCAAGTTTTTTCAGATCTTCAAAATCAAGTCTGTTGCCAAGTGTAATCATGAATCAGGGTTTACTACCGAACAAATTTAATCGCAATTCTGTAAGCACTCGCTTAGTATTCTCCGGAAAATCTCCGGCCATCATCCATTCGTAATACGAGGGTTCTTTTTGAAGGATTTCTGCCACCGATTTTCCTTTGTGTTTACCGAAATTGAAGGTGGCTTCGCCTTTTTCATCGCGTAAAAA
>JBIIVF010000063.1:0-13498 GCA_044339595.1 Bacteroidia bacterium | reverse complement strand
TTTATGAAGGTCTAAAAATGAGAGATGAAATATATGGGCATTGGGTTGCCTGGTCATATATTTTGGTGTGTAGGGGTTAGGAATTACTTCTTTACATATAATCTTGGGGGACGTCATATCAGTCAAGATTTGCAATGCTGAATGAAATTTCAGGCGATTTTATAAATTTGATTCAAGATCTCTTTCACTGAATCTTTATCCATTTTAGAAAAGGCAAACCATTTTTTATTCAAATCTTTAAGTGAAGCACCTAAATGATACACTTCTTTTCCATCAATAAGCAAAAAACGGTCGTGGCTATGCGCAAAGACCTTGAGTTCAAAATGGCCATATTGTTCATTCGCTTTTTGGATATCTAAGATGAGTTGTTTTGATTCAGATTTTGTAAGTAGTAGTACCTTAACACCTACTCCTTTTTTGGAAAGTTGGGTTAGGGTAGATTCGTCTATATAGTTGTCAATCAGTATGATGCGCTCTCTGGCAGAACGAATAATTTTAGAAGTGAGTTCATAAGCATCAAACACTTGCCCATCGAAAAAAACACCTTGTGTGGGAACAAGCTGGGTGTTGACTTGAAGGTCTATCTGGTTTACTTTGATTTTAAGGGATTCTAAATGGTCTTCTAACTGATTCATTCGGTTATTGATTGCATATCCTTTTAAGAGATAGTCTTTCAAAATACGCGTTGCCCAAATCCGGAATTGGGTGCCCTGTTTAGATTTTACACGGTATCCTACGGAAATGATGACATCAAGGTTGTAGTGTTCAGTTATTGTGGTCTGTGTTTTTCCTTTTATCGCGCCATGAGCAGTGGTTGTCGCAAAATTTGCGACCACCACTGCTTTCTCTAATTCACCTTCTTTGAAAATGTTGTTTATGTGCTTTCCAACAGTTTTTACGTCTCGCCCAAAAAGTGTCGCAATTTGATTCCTATTTAACCAAACGGTTTCATTATCGAACTGAACTTCAATGTGCTCGGCCATTTCGTTAGGGCGATATAAAATGATTTCGTTCTTCATTGTTATCAAGAATGCATCCTATTTGAAGGTTGTGACTTTTTTCTTAATTACAATTTTCATTGTAGAATTGGTTTTTTGTTACGCCATTGCAGTTTGATTTTTATCGAATTCATCTTTTTTTCGACAAGAGGAATGATAGAATTACGAATTACGAAAGACGAATTACGAAAGACGACTTTCGAGCCAATGTTAATCAACCTTATTCATCCATCATTAATCATTAATCATTAATCATTCAACATTAATCATTATCCATTCGCCATTTTTTCAAAATTTCCACCTGCAACCCGTAAATTCGACCACCGTGCGCTTTTTCATTATTATATCGGGTTTTTTGCTTTTGAGCTCATGGGAAGGGTATGCGCAAACATTTGCCTTGAAAAAAGTGGCCTGGACACAAGGAGATTCTATGATGCCCGACAGTTTGCAAGTGATTATCGGAAGTATTGTGGTACTCGGTTATCTTGAAAATACAGACTACCAAATCACCCATCATCCGACGAAAATTGTCTGGACTTCAGCCCAACGTCCGGATACACTTTGGGTTTATTACCGCACTTTAACAATCGATTTGAATCGTACGTATCGGAATAAAATGCCTTCAAATCTCGAAAGATTTTCGGAAGAAATTCCGGGCTATGTACCCACCATAAAAGGAGAACCTAAATATGAAAGTTCCTTGAATACCTCCGGAAATTTATCGCGAGGCATCGGTTTTGGAAATGCACAAGATGTGGCGGTTAACTCAAATCTCAATTTGCGCATCAATGGCATTATTGCCGGTGATGTTGAACTGTTGGCTGCCATTTCAGATGATAATAACCCCATTCAGCCGGAAGGAAACACACAACAACTGCAGGATTTTGACCGGGTTTTTATTCAGATGAAGAGACAACAATTGGGAGTAACGTTGGGTGATTTTGAGATGCAGCGTCATTCGGATGATTATTTCTTGAATTACTACAAAAAATCGAGGGGTATCCACGTGCATCAGGGATGGAATAAAAGTAATTTGTCAGGAGGAACGTCAGTAGATATCGCCGTAGCTCGCGGAAGATTTAGTCGAAATGTTTTTGATGGTTTAGAAGGAAACAGAGGTCCATATCGATTGAAAGGATCGAATGGTGAAATTTTTATCATCATCATCGCCGGGACAGAACGCATTTTTCTCGATGGAAAGCTGCTCGAAAGAGGAGAGCAAAACGATTATACCATCGATTACAACAGCGGGGAGATTGTGTTTATGCCGAAGGTCATCGTAACCCGATATTCGAGGATCATTGCCGAATTTCAGTATAGCGACCGCAATTATGCCCGAAGTGTGGTACAGAATCGAAATACCTTGGCGCATAAAAATACACAACTGTACCTAAATTTCTATCGCGAAGCAGACAGTCGCAATCAGCCTTTTCAGCAGTCTTTGGAAGGGTATGATTCTATCTCCGGGGTGTCTGCCATCGATGTTTTGAAAAGGTCCGGCGATGTGACACAGGCCTTCATTCCGAGGGTGACCCAATCAGGATTTTTTCTTACGGACCGGATCTTGTATCGCCGCAATGCGAATGGTGTGTATGAATATATCAACCGACCGGGAGAAGATTCTGCCTATTTTGAAGTGGCATTCAGTTATTTGGGTGAAGGTAAAGGAAACTACCGGCAACAGCAGAGTGGGGCCAATGGCAGGGTGTATGCCTATGTGCCACCTGTGAATGGAGTTATGCAAGGAGATTACGAACCGGTGGATGTTTTAATCCCCCCTAAAAGTCAAGGCATGACCACCCTTGGAATGTTGCATCAATTTAAAAACGCAGGAAAATTAAAGATTGAATCAGCCCTGTCCATAGAGGATTTAAATACTTTTTCCTCATTGGATGATGATGACAATATGGGTGGAGCTGTTAAAATGATTTGGGAGCATAAGGGCGAAAAGGATACCTCACGTGCCTGGAATTTTAAGAAACTGGCTTCGATAGAGTATACCGGTGCATCCTTCCGATTTATAGAAAGATACCGTGACGTGGAGTTCAATAGAAATTGGAATCGTACGCTTCAAAATCCGGAAACGGAAGGAGCAGTCCCTTCTCCGGCTGCAGAAACCATCGGAGATATATGGTTACAAGGATTTTATCGCAATAAGGCCAAGATTGCATATCGATCCGGGGTGTTTCTCCGACAAGATATTTTCAAGGGGATCAGTCAAGAAGCCAATGCCCATTACCACCATCCATGGTTCAGAGCGGAAGGAAGTGCGGCGTGGTTAAAAAGTGAATCCGGTGCACTCGGTAACCAAAATCAAAGGGCAGAGGCAAAAATTTCGATGGTCAAATTTGACTGGCAACCGGGGTTTTATTTAAACAGCGAACAAAGCTTGTTTCAGCTTTCGGATTCCATGTTGCCTTATTCTTTTCGCTATTTGGTGAAGGGTGTTTCTTTGAGCAGACAAAAGTCGGAGTCCGGGCTGTCGATGATCTTGGATGCGAATTTCAGAAGGGATGATCAGCCATCTAGAAATGTGCTCCAAAGGTTCACCAACGCTGCCAATTATTCGCTCAATGTTGGATATCGTCTCAAGCAGGGTGATTTTATTTCAGTCACCGGGACTTATCGTAGCTTGAGTTTTTCTGTGGATTCGCTGAATGCCGAAAACACCTTGCAGGCCAGGATGGAAGCCTCCTTCAATCTCTTCAAAAAAGCTGTTGGATTGAATACATTTGTTCAAACAGGTACCGGCCAGGAGCAAAGACGTGAGTTTAGTTATTTGCAAGTACAGACCGGAAATGGGGTGTACGTTTGGAATGACTACGACAGCAATGGGGTTCAATCGTTAAACGAATTTGAAAATGCCTCCGAACTCGACCGAAACCGGGCAGATTATATTCGAATATTTACCCCGGTTCAAGGTTTTATTCAAAGCGTTCAAACCCAATTAAATCAAACCATCCGTTTTGAACCCGGACGCTGGGTTGGCAACAAACATTGGTTGAATCGATTTGCCTCCGTTGGTGTTATTTCGATGGACCGAAAGATGACTCGAGCTCCCGGTGTGGATGCATTTAATCCTTTTTATGAGGTGATCGATTCTCATTTGGTGAGTGCCACCGGTGCTTTTAGAGGTACCCTGTTCTTCAATCGGTCATCACCGATTTTTGGGTGTGATTACAATTATATTTCCAATCAGCACAAAGCCCTGTTGGTAAACGGATTTGAATGGAGGGTGCGATCTGAACATCAAGCCAGGGTGCGATGGAATCTCGATAAAAGATTCAGTTTCTTAGGAGAATACAAGCAAGGATTTCGAGAGTATCAAAGTGATTTTTTTCGAAATCGCAGTTATCTATATCAGTATATTCAGGCTGAGCCGAGAATGCAATATCAGTATAAAGGCAGTTTTAGAACTGCGATTTATTACAAACAGATGGCAGCCTATATTGCTGAATCTTTTGGAGGACAAAATTTTGAGAGTCATGAGTTGGGCACAGAATTCAAGTGGCTCCTTGCAGAGAAGGGCAATATGGGGGCATCATTTTCATGGGTAAACACCCGGTTTTCAGGGGATGCCGCGAGCAGTTTGGGCTACGACTTGCTTCAAGGGTTACAACCCGGACGAAATTTGAAATGGAATTTCAATGCCGAAAGACGCCTTGCTGAAAAGGTGCAACTTTCATTTGTGTATGATGGTCGACGCGGATTAATCGGTCAATCCATTCATATAGGTCGGGTAATGGCTCGTTATATATTTTGAAGTTGAGCTAGGGTAGTTATAGCCCAAATACATGCTTTCGTACCCATTTTTTACCCCATTCCGACTTTTCTTCGTCATTCCAAAGAGCAGGATAAAACATGCGTTTTTGAAAGCGTGGAGGTAAATATTTTTGCCAGTTGGTTCCGCCGGTCGCAGCAATATCTTCGGGATTTTTTTGAAGGTAGGTCACCGCAGTTTTATAGTGCACCAAAGGCCAGTTCACGTTAACATTTAAATCGAGTTCCTTGAGTGCTTCATTGAGGGTCTCGCTCTTTCTATCGGTTTCACTAAGCTGATTGAAACGAGCCCAAATATTTTTATCGGCATACACCATCGCCATTTTTAAAAGGCCCGGATTGTATTTCTTTTCGAATTGACGCAACGTGAGGGTCTTCTCTCCGGTTTCGAGTATGGTGGCGCCTTCCTGCCAATAAATGTGATGATACATTTCTTCTATGGAACTATCGGCATTGAAGAGGGAGCGTTTGTCTTTGTGCACCAGATTTACGAAATCGGTAGAAGCAATTTCAATCATGCGGTATTGTGCACTTTGAAATCCGCTGGCAGGCATCAAAGCCATCCTGAATTTGAGGAATTGTTCTCTTTCCATCCCCTCGCTCATCACGGCAAATGAATCCGTCAGAATCATAAAATATCGATTCACACGCTTCACCTTTTCAGTCATATAAGATGCCGTTAAATCATTGCAAAAGGCAATTTGCTCCAATTCATGCAAGATCATCTTAAAATATAATTCTGTATTTTGATGATACATGATAAAGATGAGTTCATCCGGTATGTCGGTGCGAGGTTTTTGCAGACTTAGTAAGGTATCGAGATGGATGTAATTCCAATAAGGGACGTAATCTTCATACAATCGACCCTCAAGATAGGCAACTAAATCCTGCCCGCTTAAACGGTACTTTTCTTCAAGTTTTTCGATCAGATCAATGATCTTCGGGTCGTTTGCTATGCTCATTCAAAGGGTGAATTAAAACGGTTAAAAGGTATATATTGGGTATCTTTTGCAGAGAGAATGGGATCTTCTATGCCCCAGTCGATGTTCAATTCCGGGTCATTCCAAAGCAATCCACCTTCTGATTCAGGGTGGTAAAATCGTGTGCATTTGTAGCTGAAGATGGTCTCATCGCGAAGGGTATGGAATCCGTGAGCAAAGCCTTCCGGAATCCAAAGCATAATAAAATTCTCTTCATTAAGTTCGATGCTGAAATGTTTCCCATAGGTAGGTGAGGTGGCTCTGATGTCTACAATCACATCCAGCACAGCGCCTTTAATCACCCTGACTAGCTTTCCTTGTCCAAATGGAGGGCCTTGAAAATGCAAACCTCTCACGATTCCCTTGTTTGACAAACTTTGATTGTCTTGTACAAAGGGTTCAAAAAGATGGTTGTCTTGAAAAATACGGGTGCTATAACTTTCAAAAAAGTAACCCCGGTGGTCGCCGTAAACTTTTGGCCTAATCACTTTAGGTCCGTCTATAAATATTGATTCAAATTCCACTGGGTTGCAAATTTGGTAATTCTTGCGTTTTATTGTTGATATTTCTGAATGATTTTGCTCACATGCAAGTTGTAAATTCGTGGCATGGATGCAACTTCCTATTTAAAAACCCTGAATGAGCCACAGTATCAAGCGGTTATGCAGACCGAAGGGCCGGTAATGGTCATAGCGGGAGCCGGTTCGGGTAAAACACGTGTGTTAACTTTTAGAATTGCGCACCTCATCAGTAAAGGGGCTGATCCATTTAATATTTTGGCGCTTACATTCACCAATAAAGCTGCCAAGGAAATGCGGGAGCGTATTGAAAAAATAGTGGGTTCAGAAGCCCGAAATTTATGGATGGGGACATTCCACGCGGTGTTTGCAAAGATTTTACGCTCCGAAGCCGATAAACTGGGATACCCGAAAAACTTCACCATTTATGATACCGAAGATTCTCGAAGCCTCATCAAAACCATTTTGAAGGAAATGAATCTGGATGACAAGATATATAAACCCAGTCTTGTGCATGCCAGAATTTCCAGCGCCAAGAATAATTTGTTCACGGCCGCTATGTATGAAAAGTCGCCGGATTTGACGGAATATGATCAGAAAATGGGGAAACCCTATCTGGTAGAAATCTACAAGCGCTATGCTGACCGATGCTTTAAAGCCGGCGCCATGGATTTTGATGATTTATTGCTCAAGACCCATGAGTTGTTCTCAAAACATCTGAACGTGTTGAATAAATATCAGCATCGGTTTAAATACATTATGGTGGATGAGTATCAGGATACCAATCATTGTCAGTATATGATTATCAAAAAACTGGCTGCGGTGAATGAGAATATTTGTGTGGTTGGAGATGATGCGCAGAGCATTTATTCCTTTAGGGGAGCAACCATCAAAAATATTTTGACTTTTGAAAAGGATTATCCCGAGTTAAAAGTTTTTAAACTAGAACAGAATTACCGATCTACCCAAACCATTGTGAATGCATCCGGTGGCATCATTGCCAGAAACAAAGAGCAATTGCAAAAAAAGGTTTGGACCGACAATGACCAAGGAGAGAAGATCAAAGTGATGCGATCTGTGAGTGATACCGAGGAAGCCAAATATGTAGCCGGTCAGATTTTTGAAACCGGGATGCGCGAACATTTGATGCACAAGGATTTTGCCATCTTGTATCGCACCAATGCTCAGAGCCGTTCTTTGGAAGAAGCACTGAGGAAACAGAATATACCTTACCGAATTTATGGCGGACAGTCGTTTTATCAGCGAAAAGAGGTAAAAGATTTTATAGCCTATCTAAGATTGACCATCAATCATCGGGATGAGGAAGCCCTGAAGCGGGTGCTCAATTACCCAACCCGAGGCATAGGGAAGACTACAGAAGAACGTGTGATGGTGCTGGCACAAGAACTTGGTGTGTCTCTTTGGGATGTTGTGGCCGATGCACACAGATTTTCGGAATTGGGATCTGCACGCGGAAAGCTGGTGGAATTTTCCTTTATGATCAAAAGTTTTGCGTCTATGTTGGCCACTCACAATGCTTACGATGTGGCCATGCAGGTGGGCAAATCAACCGCTTTGCTCAAAGTATTGCATGAAGATAAAACCGTAGAAGGCGTGAGCAGATACGAAAACGTGGTTGAATTGTTGAATGGTATCAAGGAGTTTTGTGAAGATGATACCGATGAAAAGGAAAAGACTTTGGATGTTTATATTCAAGACATCGCCTTGATTACCGATGCCGACAAAGATGACGGTAGCAACGACAGGGTGTCGTTAATGACGATCCATTCTGCGAAAGGCCTTGAATTTCCGCATGTTTTTATCACGGGTATGGAAGAAAATCTATTTCCATCTCAAATGTCGTTGAATGACCGAAGTGAACTGGAAGAAGAGCGGCGTTTGTTTTACGTGGGCGTGACCCGGGCAGAAAAGAAACTGACTTTATGTTATGCCACTTCTCGATTTCGTTTTGGTTCCTTATTGCCGTGTGAACCCAGTCGTTTTATTGGAGAGATAGATCCTCAATTTCTCGAAATGGATCGCAGCAGTCAGCAGAATGCGTCACGCAGTCCTTTGGATCAAATGGGTAGGGGCTTTTACGGCAGAAGCACTTCACACAGTCAAAAGAGTGCACCGGTGATTCCGCAACATCGTCCGCCCATGGCAGAGAATTTTGTTCCCGATGACACATCCGGATTAGCCGAAGGGATGCGTGTTGAACATCAACGTTTTGGACAGGGTTCAGTAACGAAGATCGAAGGCGCAGGAGAAAACCGCAAAGCCACCGTTGTTTTTGATCAGTTTGGTGAAAAGCAATTGGTATTGAAATTTGCCAAGATTAGAATATTACTGTGATGAGTGCAACTTTTGCGTGCCATGATAACGTTCAAAGATGAGATTATAATTGAACTCAATAGGTTGTTAAAGAACGATCCGGCTGTTCAACTTAAAATTTGCCCCTCACTTCTTAAAGCTAAAGGCATGCAAAGTCCTGAAATTTTTATCGCAAATATGAAATATGAAGGGCTTGTTTTTGTACAAATCCTCGTGCAACAACCGACCATAGGCATGCAAGGTACTGCGGTTGGCTGAATCCAGGGTAAATCCTTCTTTTACCACCAATCTGAAATATGGAACTCCTTCCACATTGTCTAACTGAACTGATTTTTGACCATTGGCAAAAAACTCAGTTTGTACCAGATAATCCGCAATCGTATGGGCTTCTTCAGAGGATACCGCCGGTGTATAAAACAAATCATTTCCTTGAATGCCGATGTGATTCCCGTTGGGCGCACATCCGGGAATTAAGAATCCTCCCAGCAAAAAAGCAATCAAAATCATCATTGATTTTGTAGGGTTGATTCGCATTAATTTCCGAATAATCTGTTTAATCTTCATGCTACACATTGTAAATGGGCTTGATCTGTTGCCATAATTTCGTTTTCATATTTTTGTCAACCGAAACATGATTCAAATGATCGGTGTACAGGAATTTGCCGCCGGATTTAGTCGAAATAACATCGTATTTAGCTTCGTCACTGCCAAATTTAGTTCCCCAACAAATCATAAAAGTGCCCGGTTTAAGCAGACTCTCGTTAAACTGACCCTCTTGAAGTTTTTCTGCTGCAGATTCGGGTAGCTGTATGGCCTTAAGAATATTTTTGTAAAAGGTATAGACATCCTTGTTAGCATTTAACTCAAAGTCATCCGGAAATAACATAATGGTTTTTTGAATTTTTTTGGATTTATCCGGAGTTATCTCTTTTGCAGGCAGAGCTGGGCTTTTCTTCTCTTCTACAACATAATTAGTCAGGGTTATGGTTTCAAATAATAGGGCTATGGCGCCATCGGTGATAGAAGTCATTTGAATTAGATTTTTTGGATAGGATTATTTGTTCTTATTTTGAAGCTCAAATTTAGGCTTTATCATGTCAGAAATCATCGTTCATCCTATACCAAAATCGAGAATTTCAGAAGTTGACTTTAACAACATCGTTTTTGGAGAAGAATTTGCCGATCATATGTTTATCATTGATTATGCCAATGGTGAATGGGGTAATGCGCGGATAGTGCCATTTGGAGATTTGCCTCTAAGTCCCGCCTTGTCTTGCATGCATTACGGGCAAGCTATTTTTGAAGGGATGAAAGCCTATAAGTCTTCTGAAGGCGAGGTATTGCTATTCAGGCCACACGATAATTGGGAGAGATTTAATATTTCAGCAGAAAGAATGTGTATGCCATCCATCAGTGAAGAAATCTTTATGGGTGGTTTAAATGCATGGTTGAAATTGGATGCTGCCTGGGTGCCCAGTGCCCCAGGAGCCTCTCTGTATATGCGACCATTTATGATTGCTACAGATTCATATCTCGGGGTAAAACCTTCTCAGAAATATTCGTTCATGATTTATGGTTGTCCGGTGAATGCCTACTACAGCCATCCTCTTAAAATAAAAGTGGAACGTGAATATGTCAGAGCAGCTCACGGTGGTGTTGGATTTGCAAAGGCTGCCGGTAACTATGCAGCAGCTATGTTGCCGACTGTACAAGCTCAAAAGGAAGGATTTCATCAATTGTTGTGGACCGATGCCAGAGATCATGAATATCTCGAAGAATTAGGAACCAGCAACTTCTTCATGTTTACCGACGATGTGCTGGTAACACCAGAACTCAGCGATACCATTTTAAGAGGGATTACCCGTGATTCAATTCTGGAATTAGCCCGCAGTTGGGGAATTAAAGTCGAGGAAAGGAAAATATCAGTAACAGAATTGCGCAATCTTGCAGAAAGTAAGCGACTTAAAGAAGCTTTCGCAACCGGAACAGCGGCAACGATTGCTACCATTCAATCTATTTCGATTGATGGAATTCCTTATGACATCGAAAATCAGGGAAACAAATTGACCGCAGCCTTGAGCAAGGGATTGGATCAATTAAAGAGGAAAGAGATCAAAGATGAATTCGGTTGGGTAGTTCCTGTGGTGTAGTCAATATTGGTTAACTGACCTGCTATTATGAATACATTATGAGCAGAAACTATAAAGTCCTTTATTAGTAAACACTGCACATAACCATCACAAAATTTAATGGATTAACATATGCAGGTATGCGAGGTCGTTTACCACGTATGATCTACCACAATTACCCAATGATCTGCATCATAGCGGCAGATTAAGGAAAACTTACCGCCAATGTCTCCTTTGGGGCGTTGAATATGCCATTGGCCGGTAACATTGGCCAAATTACCTCCAAGTGCATAGGTATTTAATGCTGAAAATGACAGCTTTCCAACGTCTTCCAATTTTGGGAAGGATCTTTTATAATTGGAATATATACTATCCCAACCTTGGATATCTTTTTTTTCTGTGATGAATCTCAGAGAATCTGATTGCCAATAATAAGACATATACCCTTCAAGGTTGCCCTTATTCCATGCTATGCATTGATTTTCAAGCATTTTAGGCAGTTCGTTCAAAGGGAGAACCGTTTGTTGTGATTGATTATTTTGATGGCAAGATGAAAGAATCGCAAGCGTGAACAACAAGAATAGGCTAAGTTGAAATTTCATGCCATAAATATACGAAGGATTCTGAATTCAAAGATTGGGAATTCCCAATTTTGAAAACAATTTCCAAAATTGGGATTGAATTCCAATTAATAAATTCACAAGTCACATAAAATCAATATGTTATAATTTTGGCACATCTATTTATATACCTGCAGTACAATTGGGTGTTTAGTAGTCACCTGATTTATTTTCTAGTAGTTTTCATCGTAAGTAGTAGTTTAATTTTTTTATCGATGATCTTTAGATTTAAGGTCCCGGCAACGGGACTTTTTTTTTAACTTTCGCCCAATTAGTTTAAAAAGACATCTAGTTGTATTATTTGGGTCTGATTATTGCCTAATTTTTTAAAATGACCATACGCTCTAAAATAGCGCTGTTGATTTGTAGCCTTGCATTCACGTTGAATGACGGAAAGGCCTTTGCTCAATCGCTTTGGAAAGTAGAGGTGCCGGTTTATTTCGAAACAGACCGGGATGTAGTCAGAGAAGAATTTCGGTTTTTGTTAAGAGAAAAAATGTTGGATATTGGATCAGTCAATATCCGCAAAGTAGAACTAATCGGTCATACCGATAGTGACGCAGACGAAAATTACAACATCCATCTCTCCGGAAGAAGGGCTCGAAACACCGCTGATTTTCTTATTTCTCAAGGTGTAAAGCAAGATATGCTCCGACTCGATTCATTGGGTGAAACCGTTCCGATATCTGAAGTTAAAGGTCTCAACCGCAGGGTGAATGTTGTCTTTTGGTACGAGCGCAATATTTCTGAACAAGCTATGTCTAAAAAAAGGGTAGTACAAGGATTTGTTTTTGATGCCGTTAGCAAGAAACGAATACAGGCCGAATACATTATCGAGTATGAAAAATCCCAAAAAAACCTCAATACCAACCCAGCCGGATTTTTTAGACTATGGCTCTACGGAGCCAGCGATCAGAACCTCACATTTATCAAAAGTGGGTATTTAAATGCGCATTATCAATTAAAGGCGGAGGAAATAGCTTTGAGCAAACTCGACACGATTACCATTCAGATTTATTTAAATCCGGTTGAAGTGGTAGAAAAAATCACTTTGAAGAACATCTATTTCTATACCGATACCGATGTTCTTAAACCAGAATCCTATCCTGATTTGGAAAAATTGCTAAAGTCACTCAAAGATAATCCGGAAATGCTGATTGAAATTCAAGGCCACATGAATTTTGCTACAAATCGGGTGATGAATCGCAGTCAGCAGCACTATAACTTATATCTTTCTCATAAGAGAGCAAAATCGATCTATGAATATCTTATTTCTAATGGAATTGATCGAAAGCGCTTGAGTTATAAAGGAATGAGTAATTTCAAAATGATTTATCCCATCCCAAAAAACAAAGAAGAGGAGGACATGAACAAACGAGTAGAAATTTACAGTTTGAAGGTAGTTAGTTCGTAAGGATCCATCGCACGCCAAATGAAAATGACCTGGGCAGAATCGGATAACCCGGTGACAAAATGGTTGAGTTGGGTGATAGAAGATCTTGATTTACATGATGCATTCTCACCATTAAATGAACGGTGCGAATGCGCGCATCTAAAAATATATCACCAATAGGGTAATTGCCGTATAATTTACCGGAGGTGTTTAAAAATTGCCGGGTAGCCGGGTTATAAACCGGCGCATCGAAGGCACTATGGTAGAAGAAATCGATGCCCGATTCTAGATACATGTTTTCATGAAATACCCAACCTTTCAATAACCAGGTACTTTTAGCTATAAATTTTGGCAATGGTAATACCACTGAATTCACTTGCTGATAAACCGCGCTGTTTCGGATGGCCCAGAATTTGAAATTCAACCCGTAATTTAATTGAATTTTATACCAAAATTCAGCGTTCATATGCTGGGTCGGATATCCATCTGAACGAAAGTAAATGTAGTTTTTCAAACTGCCGCTTTGAATGTTCAATTGGACCGGGTGTCTGTGGGTAGATGAAAGCCCAATTTCACCATTTAAATCTTGCTGTTTTTTGAAACTATTCGCCCATTTGAAATGATTCCCATTGAAGTAACGCTGTTGAAAGTCTGATTCCACTATCATCGAACGAATTCGCATGTTCAAAATCCAATCCATGCCCAATTTTCTTTGGTGAAACAGCAAGAGGTAAACATCTGCTTTA
>JBIIVF010000195.1:0-3624 GCA_044339595.1 Bacteroidia bacterium | reverse complement strand
CTTAAGGTGATTGGACTTTTTAAGACTTCGTTTAATACTTTATGAACTGATAGGTTATTACCTGAAGCATTGACTGAAAATTCAGCCCATTTAAAGAGGATGGAATCTTGTCCATTTATAAAACTGCCTAATATTTTAAAGGCTTCGTAATAGTCAAGTGGAATCGAAAATGTGCCGAAATCTTTAATCAATGTCTCAATATCTATGTTGGATTTTCTTCTGATTGTTTGATTGTCATAATTGAAAATGGAATAAAAATCATCGGTAATAGAACGCCCA
This sequence comes from Bacteroidia bacterium, assembly GCA_044339595.1. GTDB lineage: Bacteria > Bacteroidota > Bacteroidia > NS11-12g > UBA9320 > CAZTGZ01. The sequence continues at coordinate 3,345 of JBIIVF010000195.1, read as the reverse complement.
ATGTACTTCATTGGCATTTTGGTAATCGTATCTCTTAGTTTTTTGGTAAGTTCAAAAAAATCACTTTGCAAATCGGCTGGAATACCTTTATTCTTTAAATCGTTATAGAATGCAGAAAATCCTCCTCGTGATTCATATTCAGCTATCAATTTATTTAATTGAATGCTGAACGCAAGATTAGTTTCGCCATTAATTTGTGGTATTAAAATCTGAGATTGTAGAATGGGGTAATAGTACAATAACCATTTTTCAATAAGAAGACCAGTTGGTATTTGAACACGGTTTTCTACAAACGAAATGTATGGGGAATTATCTTGAATAATATCAATTACTCCTCGCAATAAAGCAAACTTGTATGTAGTAGCCTTACTATCTCTTTCTATGATTTTGCTGATATTATAAAAAACATTTTTGTCCATGTATTTTCAATAGCGTCTTAAAAGTAAAAATTCTTCAAGGCAATTTTAATTTCAAAGAATCTATTTAAGAATGAATAAAACCTAGTCTTGTAGATTGGCAAATTAGCGCTTTTCATCAAATAGTCACAAATCTTGAAGGACAATATCTCAACAGTATTGAAAAAAGGTGCACCTGTAAAATAATGGAGAAGCAGTATTTGAAATCCCATAAGAAGATGGTTCACGAAACAATGTTAAGCCGCTATTACCGAATGGATGAATGGTTTCTTTGAGTTTCTTTTAAAAAGCAATTTATTCCTTCACCTTTGCACCCATGACCGTACCTCAGTCATTGTATCATCTGGCGACCCAACTGTATTCCAAAGGGCTTACTTCGGTCTATATTTCGCCCGGAAGCAGAAATGCGCCTCTAATACGCGCTTTTTTGTCTGTAGAAGGATTGAAATGTTATCATGCCACCGATGAACGCAGCGCAGCATTTATGGCCATGGGCAATGCGATGGCTACCGGAAAACCGGCCGCCTTGCTCTGCACTTCCGGCACAGCATTGCTCAATTATTTTCCGGCCATGACGGAAGCCTTTTATTCCGGAATTCCTTTGCTGGCCATTTCTGCCGATCGTCCGGCTAAACTGATCGATCAATGGGAAGGACAATGCATTCGGCAAATGGATGTTTTTAACGGGCATATAGGTCCTTCTATGCTGTTTGACCCCACCACCAATCATGAGGCAAATGAGGTAGTTGACAAGATTTTTGATCGTTTAAAAAGCGGTATTCCGGTGCACCTCAATGTTCCACTGGACGAGCCCTTGTATCAAGATGAGTTCATCGAGACCCAAGCATTACCATCGGTTGATTTTAAATTGAATACCGGGCACGAAAAGATGCCGGATGAATTCCTTGAAGACCTAAACAAGGCTCAATCGATACTTTTATTGAACGGCACTTCCTTATCAAGAATACAATGGAATGCAGGTCCCATCATGGTTTTGAATGATGTGGTTTCAAACAAGTGGAATCAAAATGGCCTTTCGGATTGGGATGGAATGTTTTTATCAGATCCTTCGAAATTTCCGACACCGGATTTACTCATCACCACAGGCACTTCCATTCTTTCGAAGGGATGCAGAAACTGGTTGAGAAGTTTAAAAGAGTTAAAGCAATGGCATGTGGGCACGCAAAATCCGGTTGGAGATCCGTTTTTCAAACAACCCAAAATTTGGTCACGCCATGAAAGCATCGCCCTCCCGATGATTTTAGAAAAAACGGCTTCAAAATCATTGAACTACAAACATGTTTGGGAGAACGTTTATGCCGAATATACACAAAAGGTCTGCCGATACGACTTCAGCATTGATTCGGAACTTTCTGCCATGAAATTTGTGTTCGACCACCTACCGAATGGTTCTTCGATCCATTTGGCAAATAGCTCGGTGGTGCGCTATGCTTCCTGGTTCGGAGCGCATGATGGCCATAAAAACTTGTTTGCCAATCGGGGTACGAGTGGCATTGATGGTTGCACTTCAACGGCAGTCGGTTTTGCCCGTGAGACTGAGGATCCGGTATTTTTAATCACCGGCGATGTAGCCTTCTTTTATGATATCAATGCCTTGTTTTGCTCGGGAGAAGTTCCACCCAATCTGCGGATTGTACTATTAAACAATGGCGGCGGCGGCATTTTTGATTTGTTGGATGGCCCGGGTCAATTTGAACATAGCCTTCCTTTTCAAACCACCCCTCACTCCAGAAAAGCCGGACTTACCTGCGAAGATGCCGGCATTGCTTATCAATGTGTGTATGACTTGGATGCCCTTAAATCAGAATGGGACCCATTTATTCAATCAGACGGTCCGGCATTGATTGAAATCATAACAGACTCAAAAGACAATGCTATTAAGTTTAAGGAGTTTAAGAAAATAATGGTTGATGGATGACATGGCGCAATCAGCCAAACATTGATATTTTTGAGATTATTTCTGTTGAAGTGAAAATTGCCTTTTTGCCTTAACTTCGAAATAATTAAATTCGTATAAAAAATTTATGAATCGCACTGACAATCTCAGAAATAGCATCATTGAAAAATTACTCTCAATTTCTAATAAAGACTATTTAGAGGCACTGTATCAACTCGTTAATAAAACTGCAGCAGAATCAGATATCCTAACATTGAACGAAGCACAAATCACCATGCTTAAAATGAGCGATTTAGACATTAAAGATGGAAGATTGATCACTCAAGAACAGCTGGACAATGATGACCTATAGTGGCTGATTTGCGCCCGCTAATTGTTTTTACTTCTTCTTAAATGATTCTCCGCTTTTTTACCTAAATCAGGGTTCCGCCATTGTCTTCTGACTTTTTCTTTAGAATTCAAAAGTAATTACGATACCCAGACACTGATATGAATCATTGAAGTATTTGGCCTGTGGGGGGGAAATGGCCTTATTTGTCTTTTCGTTATCCGCTTGGTTATGGAGGCGTGAAAACTAATTATCCCATTGAGCAGATAATACAGCGATGGGCGAACGTCGATTGAACTCCGGTTTCCTTTCTTAATATCGGCTGACTACCAAACTTAGGTAACCCCAATAAATATAAGAAGTGGCTCCCATCGTGGAAAGCGCCGTAATGGCCGTAGCGGATAGAAAAGAGAAATGAAGCCTTGATTTTTTTTGCTTCGTTTTTTTGATCAAGCAAAAAAATGAAGTGGGGGTAACGTGATTTTGTTCCTTGTGGACTGATGTTTGGGCAAAGCCCTGAAATCCTTATTGTTCAACATAGTCAGTCATTAAATTAAATATTGCAGCAAATATTTGGTAAAGTTTGATGGTTTCGCAAAGATTAGGTAAACATGCGGATAATCATTTCTTCTTAAACAACATCAACAACGGAACCCCCTGAAAATCATATTTTTCACGAATTT
>JBIIVF010000062.1:0-13605 GCA_044339595.1 Bacteroidia bacterium | reverse complement strand
AAATGGCAGATTTTATGCCATCAGAAACGGCTACTATCCGCGTAATGGATGCCACCGGACGTGAAGTATACCAAACTACCGGAAGTAACGGAATTATCAACCTCGAATTAACCGGTCTGGCAGATGGGATCTATCAGGTACAAGTGAATCGTTCAGGAATGACCACCACCGGAAGAATCATGATCCGAAACTAATTCGGACAGAATCACATCTCAATAAAACAAAAGAGACGCTCCATGGAGCGTCTCTTTTGTTTTATGAGAACCCGCTGAGCAATTCATTCCAATACCTACCTTTGCACCATGGATTTAAGTCATCTAAGGGAAAATTATAGCAATGAAGGGCTCGATGAATCAATGGTCTCTCCCAATCCATTCGCACAATTTGAAAAATGGTTTCAGGAAGCATTACAAGCGCAACTACCCGAACCCAATGCAATGGTGTTAAGCACGGTTGATTTTTTAAATAAGCCACATAGCAGAACGGTCTTGCTCAAAGGCGTTGAAAACGGACATTTTCTATTTTTTACCAATTATCACAGCCATAAGGCACAACAAATGCACGATAATCAACAGGTCAGCTTGTTGTTTCTTTGGTTAGAGCTGCAAAGACAAGTGAAGATTACAGGAGTCGTTTCTAAAGTAAGTGCAGAGGCCTCCGATGAATATTTCTATTCCAGACCCATCGGTAGTCAGATCGGGGCGCATGTTTCACAACAAAGTACCAACATCTCCAGCAGAAAGGTACTCGAAGATAAGCTAGAAGAATTAACGCTTTATTATGAAAACCATCCCATAAAAAGACCGGAACATTGGGGTGGATATAAAATTTATCCCACTACAATTGAGTTTTGGAAGGGAAGACCCAATCGCCTTCATGACCGAATTCTGTACACCCGTCTAGAAAATAATATCTGGAATATAAGCAGATTGTCTCCTTGAAAAAACAATCTTCCATCTTAGGAATCAAAGTAGTAATTCCGGCACGCAATGAACCCAACGGTCACCTTGCTGCGGAGGCTTTGGTGGATCCGAAATTTAATGACATTGATATTGAAATCATCGTAGTGATCAATGCAGCGATTTCAGATGAATCAACTGTTTTCGATAACAATCGCATCCTATCTGCTCGATTAGATCATTTATCAAATTCTATCCCCGAGAACTACAAAATTCACATGATAAGATCTGAGCACATTCCGGAAAAGAAGTCAGGTGTAGGGTATGCCCGAAAATTGGGAATGGATGAGGCGGCTCGAAGATTTCATGAAAATAATCAGACAGGGATCATCGTATGCTATGATGCAGATTGTAAAGCACCGTCCGGATATTTGTCTGCGATTTATCGCGTTTTTAGAAAAACGGGGATTGAATTAGGAATTATTCGATTTCGACATGATTTGGTAGAGAATTCAGACGCCATTCTTACCTATGAAGCCATGTTGAGGTTCTACTCGCTGTCATTGAGAAAGGCGGGATATCCTTTTTGGCACCAAACTGTGGGCTCGTGCATGGCGGTAAGATCAGATACCTATCTAAAGCAAGGCGGAATGAACAGCAGACAGGCCGGAGAGGACTTTTACTTTTTGCACAAACTCATGCCGGTGTGTGCTACAACCACCATTGTAGAGACCGAAAATATGTTGTCATCCCGAATGTCTGATAGGGTGCCTTTCGGCACTGGAAGAGCCATGTTGGAGTGTTCCAATCAAAAAATTCGAATGATGTACACCTACCATCCATCCATTTTTTATGAATTAGAAAAATTCATACTTGGCTTAAAATCAAGGCCAACAGAAACACTGCAAAACGGAAATACTTGGGTTCATGCCTATTTCAATGAATTTCAATGTTGGAGTGATTTAGAAAACATCGCCAAGCATACCAAAGGGGAGGGTCAGTTTATAAAATCGTTTTTTCAATATTTCAATGGATTTAGAGTCTTGAAATATGTTCATTGGTGCAGAGATCAATATGTAGCCAATGTTCCGGTTTTAGAATCCATTAACCATTTGATATCTGCAGGCACGGATAGTTCATGGCCGAACGTTGTCTTGAAATTACGAGAAATGGAAATAGATGAAATCAAGATAGATCGCGAAATCATCGCTGATAACCCTTAGTTTGACTTTTAATCCCTGTTCATAATTTCAAACATTTGGTCGACTTATTGGTGATTGAACCATTTTATCCTCCTATTTTGCCTCAAAAAATCCTACATTTGCAAACATTTTTTTAAAACATGATAGAAATATCGAATTTATCCCTCCGTTACGGAAAAAGGGTCTTATTTGAGGATGTTGGTGTTAAATTCACTGAAGGTAATTGCTATGGTATCATTGGAGCCAATGGTGCAGGAAAATCAACCTTTTTGAAGATTATATCCGGCGAAATTGATCAAACAGCCGGTCAAGTTTTTATTACACCCGGAATGCGCATTGCGGTTTTAAAACAGGACCAATTTGCATATGATAATTTTGAAGTACTTGAAACCGTGATAATGGGTCATAAGGGTCTTTATGATCTTATGAAGGAGAAGGATGCCATTTATTTGAAGGAGGACTTTAGTGATGAGGATGGGATTCGTGCCAGTGAATTAGAAGAGAAATTTGCTGAGATGAACGGATGGATGGCAGAAAGCGAAGCGGGTGAATTGCTGAATGCCTTAGGGGTTGACGAAAATTTACATACGCTTGAGCTCGGAGAATTGAGCAATAATCTAAAAGTGAGGGTTTTGTTGGCGCAAGCCCTTTTTGGGAATCCGGATATACTATTACTCGATGAACCTACCAATGGTTTGGATGTAGAAACGATTGCCTGGCTTGAGAATTACTTAGCTGAATCAAAGAACATCATTTTAGTGGTATCTCACGATCGTCACTTTTTAGATACTGTGTGCACGCACGTTGCAGATATAGATTTCGGAAGAATTAATGTTTATGCGGGCAATTACTCTTTTTGGTATCAATCCAGCCAACTGGCCTTGAAGCAAAGTCAGGATAAGAACAAGAAAGTAGAAGAACGCAGAAAAGAGCTGACCGAGTTTATACAGCGTTTTAGTGCAAACGTTAAGAAATCAAAACAAGCCACCAGCAGAAAGAAAACGCTCGAAAAATTAAATGTGGATGAAATTAAACCATCCAATAGAAAATATCCTGCTATCATTTTTCAGCAGGAGAGGGAAGCCGGTGATCAGATTCTGAATGTAGAGGGATTGACCCTCGAACCATATTTTAAGGATGTAACCTTTAGCTTGTACAAGGGAGAAAAAGTTACTTTATTGTCTCGTGAGAGTCTATCGGTAACGAATTTCTTTAAAGTGATTTTAGGAGAATTGCAGCCGCAAAGCGGAAAGTTTGAATGGGGAATAACCATACAAAAAGCGTATTTGCCAAGTGATAATGAAGGCTATTTTACAGACAACCTCAATTTGATTGATTGGCTTCGTCAGTATTCCACAGAAAAGGATGAAACGTATATCCGTGGTTTTTTAGGAAAAATGCTGTTTAGCGGAGAAGAAGTGTTCAAAATGTCGAATGTACTTTCGGGAGGTGAAAAGGTGAGGTGTATGATATCAAGGCTGATGCTCGCGCAGCCCAATTGCCTGATTCTCGATCAACCAACCAATCACCTGGATCTCGAATCAATTACTGCATTCAACAATAGTTTGAACGAATATAAAGGTACCTTGATGTTCCAGTCACATGACCACGAATTCATTGAAACATTGGCTGACAGGGTGATTGAAATAACGCATCAGGGAATGATTGACAAGAAGACTGATTTCGATAATTATCTAGAAGATGAAGAAATCAAGGCCAGAAGAGAGCAACTTTACGGAATTACCATTACAAAATAAATAAACATAAAAAATGCAAAAATTCATGATCCTACTGGCATTGCCGGTTATTTTTACAGCTTGTGGCAAAAAACAAAATGCCAACATTTCTTCTTCAGAATTAAAAACTGCGACCGATACGATGAGTTATGCACTCGCGTATGATGTAGCTACCCGTTTGAAAGGGATGGACATACAGGAACTCAATCTGGATGCTGTTTACACAGCTTTTAATCAGGTTTTCGGAGATGCTGATACAGTGCCTTTGATCGATAAAAATTCCATTGAAAAAGTACTTGAGACCTATTTCATGCAAAAGCAAATGGAAAAGGCTGAAGGAATGAAAAAACAAGGAGATGCTTTTTTGAATGAAAATAAATCAAAAGAAGGAGTCAATGTTTTGCCAAGTGGTTTGCAATATAAAGTAATTATAGCCGCAATAGGAGCTGAAGAGAAAATCGGCAACAAACAAAAAGTTCTTGTAAATTATACCGGAAGATTGATTGACGGAAAGGTTTTTGATTCTACGGAAGGAAGTGAACCTGCAGAGATTAATGTGAATGAAGTTATTCCGGGATGGACTGAAGCATTAAAATTGATGCCTATAGGTTCTACTTGGGAGATTTATTTGCCGGCTGATTTGGCTTACGGAAGTAGCCGTGGACCGGGCAATGCACTGCCTCCTTACAGTGTGCTCATTTTTAAAATTGAATTGATCAAAGCAATCGATTAATTGAGGCTCCTCTTATTAAGTAATTCAACCAATTTCGGAGCACCGTATCTTCAGCACGGTGCTCCGGTTATGGCACAATTTCTCGGTACTTGCCGGGAAGCATTATTTATTCCCTATGCTGCGATTACCATCACTTATGATGAATATGAATATAAAGTTCAGGAGGCCTTGAAACCATTTGGCATAAATGTTCATAGCATTCATAAACAGAATAATCCGGTTGATGCCGTTTTAAATGCAAAGGCGATCATCATTGGCGGAGGAAATACCTTCAGGTTGCTCCATTTGATCCAAACTCAAAATTTAACGGAGGCCATCCAAAAAAAGGTAAAATATGGTACCCCTTATATTGGATGGAGCGCAGGATCGAATGTGGCAGGAATTTCTATCAAAACCACCAACGACATGCCGGTTGATGAACCTGAAAGCTTCAATGCGCTGCAATTAATCCCATTACAATTCAACCCGCATTTCACAAACGAAGTACTTCCCAATCACAATGGTGAAACGAGAATGCAGCGCCTCTCAGAATTTACCTTACTCAACCCTGAAATTCCGGTTATTGGACTTAGGGAAGGAACCTGGATCACCGTTGAAAATGGTATGTATCAATATTTTGGCGAGTCTGATTATCTTTATATGAAAGGCAATGAGACCGTATTTGCAAAAGATGCAATTATCAAGCTCTTGTAAAAAAAAGTGGAGATTGGGATTTTTTATGACAGAATTATTATCTTGCCAACGCAAAACAAACCAAACATGAAATTAAGAAATACATTAATCATTTTTACCTGCATTGCGGGTTCATTTTTCTTATCCGAATGCGATGATAAATCAACGACACCGGTAGTAACACCACCAAAGGACACAACGGCTGTTAAGCCTATCAACAAATTCAGGGCAGGTTTCGAAGTCTATAATCTGGATATCAATACCGATTTGTCTTATGGTACTTACTATGTAGCCGATAATGAAACCGTTATTCAAATAGCCGGTGTTTCTTCAAAAAATTCGATTCAAGGTGCTGTTGACGGGCCGGGTGATATACTTATCTCCTTCCCGGGCAATAAAGTAGGCAGCTTCAAACAAGATAGCGGCGATCCTGTTGAGCTGGAAATAGGCACCGGAGAAGGCATTAAAAGGAATGAATATGGAACCGATACGGATAGTAAAGTTGAAATTAATGTTACCACTTATGATGCGGTAGGTGGCAGAATTAAAGGAACCTTTACCGCTAAATTAAAATCTGGTATCAACTCTATCACTGTTGATCAAGGAGCATTTGACGTTCAAAGAAAACCTAACCAATAAACAATAACTGCATATTGTTGAAGAAAACCGCTTTTGGCGGTTTTCTTTTTTTATGCCACACTGTATCTATAATGTATTTTTGCATACTCAATAATTCGTATGAGATTACTAGAAAATAAAACCGTCATCATTACCGGTGCCAGTCGTGGAATCGGAAAGGGAATCGCCGAAGTCATGGCGTCACAAGGAGCAAATATCGCTTTTACCTATGCAAGCAGTGTTGAAAAGGCTGTGGCATTTGAGCAGGAATTGATTCAAAAATATGGGGTTAAAGTCAAAGGTTTTCAATCTGATGCCTCTGTTTTCTCGGAAGCTGAAAAATTCATTGAATCTGTATTGGCCGAATTTGGCGAATTTGATGTTTTGATTAACAATGCCGGAATAACCAGAGATACCTTGTTAATGCGCATGTCCGAACAGCAATGGGATGAGGTCATAGATGTAAACCTTAAATCGGTTTTTAATCTCACCAAAGCGAGTATCAGAAATTTTCTCAAGTTAAAAAGAGGATCCATTATCAATATGTCTTCCGTAGTTGGTGTCAATGGCAATGCTGGGCAGTCCAATTATGCCGCATCCAAAGCCGGAATCATTGGATTTTCTAAATCTGTTGCCAAGGAATTGGGTTCTAGAAATATACGCTGTAATGTTATCGCTCCCGGTTTCATTGCCACTGAAATGACAGGTCAACTGGATGAAAATACCGTAAAAGGGTGGGTGGAGAATATTCCACTTAAAAGGGCCGGAACTCCGGAGGATGTAGCTAATTTGTGCCTCTTCCTATCTTCTGACATGTCAACCTATATCACCGGACAAGTCATCAATGTTTGTGGTGGTATGTTGATGTAAAAAAAACATAATGGCATTAGATCAGGTAGACGTAGATAAGGCAGAAGAAAAAAGTATGTCGTTCTTCGATCATGTCGAAGAATTGCGTTGGCATTTGGTTCGCTCCGTTGTTGCCATTTTATTGGGTACCGTGGTGTGCTTTATTTTCGGTACTTTTATTTTTGATGAAATCATCTTTGGTCCGGTGGATAAGGACTTCTTTACTTACCGCATGATTTGCAAGTTGTCTTATTGGCTATATGATTCAGATAAACTCTGCATCGATGATTTTAAATTTAAGGCCCAGAATATATCTCTGAGTGGTCAGCTAGTTCAACATATTATCGTGGCTTTTGTTGGCGGAATACTTTTGGCGTTTCCCTATTTGCTCTCGGAAATATGGAGGTTTGTTAAGCCGGCTTTAAGGCCCACTGAAAGAAGAAAAACAACCAGTATCGTATTTATTACCAGCTTGTTATTTTTTATTGGAATTCTATTTGGTTATTATCTCCTAACGCCAATTTCCGTTAATTATCTGTTTAATTACACCGTTTCAGAAAGGATCGTTAATCAAATTACCCTTGAATCCTATATCTCTTTTGTAACAATGATGACACTTGCCACGGGGTTGATATTTGAATTGCCATTGCTCATTTATTTTCTGGCAAAATTGGGTGTAGTGTCGTCGCAATTGCTTAGAAAATACCGTAAACATTCAATTGTGGCAACCTTATTAATTGCCGGAATTGTTACGCCCCCTGATGTAGCCAGTCAATTGGTAATGAGTGTGCCGATCTTATTTTTGTATGAAGCCGGGATTGTCATCGCCGCAAGGGTTGAAAAAAGAAATGCATTAAACAGTTATTGAATCAAAACATGAATAAACTAATGATTGCCATCGCCAATGACCACGCAGGTACCGAGTTGAAAAACTATTTAATGGAGTCTTTAGAGGCCGAATATAATTTTTTAAATTTCGGAACGGATACCAATGATTCCGTAGATTATCCGGATCATGTACACCCTTTAGCCAATGCCATTAGTACCCAAAAATGCGTTTTGGGCATACTTATTTGCGGAAGTGGAAATGGCGTTTGCATGACTGCCAACAAACATCGGGATATTCGCGCCGCCTTATGCTGGAATGAAGAAATAGCAAAATTGGCGCGTCAGCATAACAATGCAAACGTTATTTGTGTTCCGGCCAGATTTGTAAATCAGTCAGAAGCATTGAATATGGTGAAGACATTTTTAGAAACTTCCTTTGAAGGTGGCCGTCATGCTTTGCGGGTAGATAAAATTTCACCCAATATTTAAACCAAACTACGCGATAGAATTTTAGGAACTAAAACAATAGTTCGTTACTTGGATTTAATCCGAGTTAGGTCCATCCTCCAAAATTCCGATCAGCGGATATCTCTTGAATACTTCCACCGTGTGGGGCGCGTCTTTTAACTCATGGGTTAAATCTTGTCCTGCCCAATGCTCGTAGTGTTTCCCGCCTTTCCAAAGCCGACTTTCTGTTACATCATAAACCTTACCCTTATAGGCGATCCATATTTCCATCTTGTCTGCCCCGTTACAAAGGGATAGCTTCCTCCGGGTAATGACCGGCAACGGATGTTTTACTTGTTTTTCCAAAATTTCGATCGCAAATTAATGCAGGCAAGCCATCATTTTAAACTCAGGGCACTTTTATTTCATTCATCTCTTTGGCTATATCAGAATTCATGTATTTTTGGAAACATAATTTCAAGCAGGCCATTGAAGCTCAATTTATTTTTCTTACTGATTGTAATTTATATTCTTCTGGCATTCGGATGGCTGACTTTTTCGTTGATTGATTTTACAAACCGTGAGTACAAATTAAAAAATCAGATTCTCAGAGCAGGCAGAGAAGCTTGTATGTTGAAGGTTATTGAGAAGGCTAAATCCGGCAAATTCTCAGGTCAAGAGGCAAGGGTATATTATTTACGTCAAATTGAACTTGAGGTAGATACTACCAAATTGAATCAGTATCTAACCGAAGAGTACTTCAGAAGTTTTGAAGCGGTTTACGACAGTATGCTGGGCAAGAATGTGATATCCATTGAGGTATCCAGTCTGCAAAAAAGAGAATTGGAGATTGAAAAGAACACCAACTCTAGATTCTATTTGATTGAATCTATTGTGCTGATGATCTTAGTAGGAGCAGGGATCTTCGGGGTTTATTACGGCGTTAAATTCTTGTATGACCTTAATAAACAACAGAATAACTTCCTCCTTTCAGTGACGCATGAATTTAAGACCCCTTTGGCATCCATTAAGCTGATCCTTCAAACCATTATCGCCAGAGATCTTGATAAAGAAAAAGCCAAAGGGTTACTGAACAACGCACTTGAAAATGCCGACCGGTTAAACGAATTGACCGAGAATATGCTCACCGCCATGCAAATTGAAAACGATCGCTACAATTATGGAAGTGAGTCGTTCTCGTTGAGTGAAATGCTCAATGAAATTGCGGATCATTTTGAAATCAGAGGACAAGTAAATGCGGAAATTGAACCCGGTTTAGAATTTACCGGAGACCCGTTCATATTGAAAATTACGATAAATAACCTGGTAGAAAATGCTTTTAAATATTCAGGCGATCAACCCGTAGATCTCAAATTATATAACACTAAAAATTCGATCTTGATTGAGGTTGCAGATAGAGGCCCTGGTATTCCTAAACAACATCGAAAAAGGGTATTTAAGAAATTTTATCGAGTAGAAGATGAAGAAGTTCGCAACACTAAAGGAACAGGTTTGGGATTGTTCATCGCGAGCCAGGCTATCAAAGAACATGGAGGTAAAATAGAAATTGAAGACAATATTCCAAAGGGAACGAGGTTTCGGATTAGGCTTCCGCATAAAAAATGAAAAGTCTATGACAATTTGATGCTCGATTAATCCAATCTTTGAAGATTAATGCGACGTTTAACAAATTAAACACACAAGAATGCCAGAACAGGAAAAAAAACGAATTTTATTGGTTGAAGATGAAAAGCACTTGGCTGAAACCATCAAACTAAACCTCGAAATCGAAGATTACCATCCTGTACTGGTGCATGATGGTCTCAGTGCCATCAACAAGTTCAAAGAACAAAAATTTGATTTGGTGATTTTAGACATCATGATTCCAAACATTGATGGAATCGCTGTTTGTGAGAATATTCGCTTGCACAATGCAGTGGTGCCCATCATGTTCTTGTCTGCTAAAAGCTCAGCAGAAGATCGCGTTCTAGGTCTAAAAAAAGGGGGAGATGATTACCTTACCAAACCTTTCAATCTTGAAGAATTGCTGCTACGCATCAAAAAACTCCTGAATCGCAGGGATGATGGCGAAACCAAGCAGAATTTTCTGGACTTTAGTTTCGGAGACAATTATGTAAATTTTGATTCTTACGAAGCCAAAGGCGTTTCAGGTCATTTCTCATTAACCAAAAAAGAAGCTTTGCTGCTCAAGCTGCTCATCGACAATAAAAATGAAGTCGTAAGTCGCGAAAAAATACTTCAAACGGTTTGGGGATATTCAGTTTACCCATCTACCCGAACCATTGATAATTTTATTCTTGCTTTCCGAAAGTATTTTGAACCGGATCCTAAAAACCCTGTGCATTTCAAATCACTTCGTGGCGTAGGATATAAGTTCATTGACGAGTAGCCGTTGATAATTCTTCTACTCCTTTCACCATTGCTGTGGTGGATTGTTTTAACTTTGCATGCTTAATCAGCAGCATGGAAGAACGCATCATTATCCTCGATTTTGGATCACAGTATACTCAACTGATCGCGAGAAGAATCAGGGAACTCAATATTTACTCAGAAATTCATCCTTTCCATCGTCCATTGAAATTGGATGAAGGCGTTAAAGGAGTCATTCTTTCCGGAAGCCCATGCAGCGTGAGAGACGAAGGTTCTCCGGATGTTGATTTCGATCTCTTTACCTTGCCTGTTCCCGTCTTAGGAATTTGTTACGGTGCACAGTTAATGGCTCAAAAATTGGGTGGCAATGTGATGCCTTCAAAGCACCGTGAATACGGACGCGCTCATTTGAAAGACACATTAGAATCTCCTTTGCTCGAGAATTTAAGTCCTCAAAGTCAGGTTTGGATGTCACACGGAGATACCATCATGGATATTCCGGCCGACATCAAATTGATTGCTTCTACCGAATCGGTTAAATATGCTGCGTTTCAGCTCAACCATCGTCCGGTTTATGGCATTCAATTTCATCCTGAAGTGACCCATTCACTGGAAGGAAAAGAGGTGCTGAGGAATTTTACGGTCAATATCTGTGGATGCACGCAATCATGGACGCCTGCCCATTTCATCGAATCGACCATTGAAAGCATCAAAAAGCAAGTCGGAAACGATAAAGTGATCATGGGTTTATCCGGTGGGGTTGATTCAACGGTAGCCGCAACCCTGATTCACCGAGCCATTGGAGATCGCTTACACTGCATCTTTATTGACAACGGATTGCTTCGCAAAGGTGAATTTGAACAAGTGATGGATACCTATGAGCATTTGGGACTCAATATCAAAGGAGTGCGTGCCGGAAATCATTTTTTAGATGCGCTCAAAGGTCACAAGGATCCGGAAACAAAAAGAAAAATCATTGGGAGAGTTTTTATTGAAGAATTCGACCGACAATCATCCCAAGTGAAAGATGCCCGTTGGTTGGGACAAGGCACCATCTATCCGGATGTGATTGAATCAGTTTCGGTTAATGGCCCTTCGGTAACCATCAAATCACATCACAATGTAGGTGGATTGCCTGAAGATATGAAAATGGGGCTCATTGAACCATTGCGATTGTTGTTTAAAGATGAAGTTAGACGGATAGGCGCAGAATTGAATATTTCCGATAAACTATTACAGCGTCATCCATTTCCGGGACCCGGTTTGGCTATCCGAATCATTGATGATATTACACCCGAGAAAGTAGCCATTCTTCAGGAAGCAGATGATGTATTTATCAGCTCTTTAAAAGAATACAATTTGTATGATAAGGTTTGGCAAGCCGGCGCAATTTTTCTTCCTGTTCAATCCGTTGGGGTTATGGGCGATGAAAGAACGTATGAGCATGTCATTTGCCTTCGGGCTGTTACATCCGTAGATGGGATGACGGCAGACTGGGCGCATCTTCCATTCGATTTTTTGGCCGGCGTTTCCAATAAGATCATTAATGGTATAAAAGGTATCAATCGCGTTGTGTATGACATCAGTTCCAAACCACCCTCTACCATTGAGTGGGAATAACCGCATTCAATTTTTAACAGCATTTATACTGTTACTGAGTTCTTGTGCTTTGCTACAGGGAAGTAAGCCTGTGCAACCCTCGCCCGAAAAACCGAAGGAAGTGGTTAAATCTGAAAAGCAAACACCGCTTCCGAAAGAGGATGTAACGGCGCCTTTACCAAAAACTAACGAAACGGTTTGGTTCTATGGAGATCGTTATGAAGTGGCCAACCGAAAAAGAGATTTGAAAGTGGCAGTAATTCTGCCATTTCAATCAGAAGAACGGCTCGCTGACATCATGTTTGAATATTATCTCGGTTTGAAAGAGGCCTTTCTTGAAATTGAAACCGACGATGTTAATTTTAAACTCATCGTTTATAGTATTTCAAATGATAGTGCATCCATTGCCCGATTACTTTTTAAACAAGAATTAAAATCTGCTGATGCCATCATTGGACCCATAGGAGACGTTGCCATGAATCTGGTTTCTTCTTTTGGATTGAAACACAAAATACCCGTTTTTTCTCCTTTTTCTCCGGTGGATCAGCTCTCACAACCGAACCCTCTGTTTTTTAACCTAAACACTGATCGTAAGTCTAAGGCCACGGCCATGGCTTCTTTTTTGAAAAGAAACTATCCAAAGGCTAAATTCATTATTGTGAGGGACGGAAAAAAGTATGATAAAGAATTTGTTCCTGTTCTAATGGCGGAGCTCGATAAACAAAAAATCGCCTACACAAAAGTCAACTTTGGAAACTTCAATTCCTGGGCTACTTATCTCAGTGGAGAGCAAAATTTGGTGTATGTGCCTACTACCGAAAAAAATGTAGTGAGTGTTACGTTAGGAAATATTTTCTCTGTTAAAAAAAATGTCATCATCTTAGGGGAATACAAATGGGTCGATTTGGTGAACAATGACTATAAATTTTGGGAAACGCTCAATGTGCATCTGGTAGGCACCTCGTTTGTGGATTACCATGATTCAACCAATTATTATTTTCGACTAAATTATCGCAATAAATATTTAACAGACCCGGGTGAATATGCCCATCTCGGTTACGCTCAAGGCAGATTTTTATCCGAGGCAATGTCGGCTTTTGGAACCGCCTTTCCTATGTATATTTCAGGCAAGAGTTTTGCTTACAATGGCTCCTGTTTTCAATTCAGCGCGCAAAACGGAATCAGATATAACAACCACCTTTGGATTCTGAAATATCAGGACCATAAACTTACACCCCTTTCACCTTGAACATAAACATTTTAAATAATCAAGCCAGGCAAGCGATCGAATTGGTACGCAACTATCCGGGAGATTTGCCTTTTCATCTCTATTTACAGCATTATTTCCGTCTTCATAAGAAGTTTGGAAGCAAAGACCGGAAGAATCTTCGCAACCTGACCTTTGCTTGGTTCAGATTGGGCAGAACCTTGCCAATTGATGAAAACACGGCATTATTGACCGCCTTTTCGCTGCTAAATCAAGAATCTTCCTGCTTCTCGGAACACTATAATGAGCCCCTTCCATCAGATTATTGGACCTGGTTGAACCTTCGTTTTCCGGATTGGAATCCTGCAAGCATTTTTCCTTCCGCGGCATCCTTGTCGCCTGAGTTCAGAAATGAGGATTTCTA
>JBIIVF010000194.1:0-3684 GCA_044339595.1 Bacteroidia bacterium | reverse complement strand
AAGAATGGTAGCTTTACAAATACATACACATACACATACACACTTGAACCAATCCTAAATCATGAACCACGCTGCGAATATCCCCATCCGTGTCATCCATTCATCCGCCCCATCCGTGATTCTGACGGGGAGGATAGCCAATGAACTCACTGCCATCTTTGTAACCATGCTAAAAAAGATGAACCATAAACTATACACCCAATCTCACCCCAAACCCCATTCTAATTTCTAATTTCTAATTTCAAAATGTGCGGACGCTACGTAACCATCTCAACCATCAAGGCCATCGAAAAACGCTTCAACGTGAAAATTGAAGCACCCGATCGCTATAACCCGAATGTGAACGTTTCACTCGGACAACAAGCGCCGGTCATTGCATCGGACCAACCGGGCAAAGTGCAGTTCTTTACCTTCGGACTTACCCCCGTTTGGGCGCAAAAGCCCATGTACCTGTTCAATGCCCGGTCTGAAGGAGACCACAACAAAGAAGATGATCCCCGTTATCTGGGCGCCATGGGCATCATCCAAAAACCCGCCTTCCGCAAATCCATCCGCGAAAGGCGCTGCCTGGTGATTGCCGATGCCTTTATCGAAGGACCAAAGAAAGAGAAGCTCAGCAAACCCTATGTGGTGTATATGCGCAACCCCGAGCACCGACCCTTTGCCTTTGCCGGCCTTTGGGACGAATGGGTGAACCGCGAAACGGGAGAGGTATTGCGTTCCTTTGCCATCATCACCTCCGTATCCAACGCCCTGCTTCAGAAAATAGGTCACCACCGCTCACCCGTGATTCTGTCTCCCGGCGATGAACATACCTGGCTCAACCCAGATAGTTCGCTGTCAGACATCACCTCACTGCTTCGCCCCTTTAACCCCGCGCTGATGAATGCCTATCCCATTTCTCCGGCCATTAAAACACCCGGCGTGAACGCTCCTGAATTACTGCAACCCATCGGACAAAGGGTAGAAGCAGAGTACGAATACGAAATATATGAAGACCTGAAACTCGAGGGCATGGGAAGCACGAGGAAAATTAGAAATTAGAAATTAGAAGTCAGAAACATGAAATTATTTCGCTCCGCGTCATCCATTTATCCACCTCATCTGCGATTCAGACCATGACCGCTATCGCCCATATGGACCTCGACACCTTCTTCGTCTCGGTGGAGCGTCTGCTCGACAGTCGGCTCGAGAGAAAGCCCATCCTGATTGGTGGCACCTCCGATCGGGGAGTGGTGGCCAGTTGCAGCTACGAGGCCCGCGCTTTTGGCGTACATTCGGCCATGCCCATGAGAATGGCGCGACAACTTTGTCCGGAAGCCATTGTCATCCGCGGCAATTCGGCTAATTACTCTAAATACTCCCACATGGTGACCGAAATTGTCAAAGAATCGGTGCCCGTGGTGGAGAAAACCTCTATTGATGAATTTTACATGGATCTTACCGGCATGGATCGCTTTTTTGGTTGCTACAAGGTGGCGTCAGAACTGCGGCAACGCATCATCCGAGAAACCGGATTGCCCATCAGCTTTGGGTTGTCAGCCAATAAAACTGTATCGAAAGTAGCCACCGGTGAAGCCAAACCCAACAATCAACTGCGCATTGATGATGGTCACGAGAAGGAATTTCTGGCCCCGCTTTCGGTCCGAAAAATTCCCATGGTGGGAGAGAAGACCTATCAGACTCTCTGCAATCTTGGCGTAAAGAAAATCATCACCGTGCAACAAATGCCCCCCGAAATGATGGAATCGGTGCTGGGCAAAAATGGCCGCGATATCTGGAAGAAAGCCAATGGGGTAGACAACAGTCCGGTGGTACCCTTTAACGAACGCAAATCCATCAGCACAGAGCGCACCTTTGATAAAGATACCATTGATGTGGTAAAGCTCGAAGGCATCATCATTGCCATGGCTGAAAATCTGGCTTTTCAATTGCGCCGGGGAAACAAACTCGCCGCTTGTGTGACCGTAAAGGTGCGTTACAGCGATTTTGATACCCGCACCCTGCAGAAGCACATTCCCTATACATCGGCAGACCATCTCCTCATCCCTTTGGTGCGCGACATGTTTGCGAAGCTCTATAACCGCCGGCAATTGGTGCGATTGATTGGCGTTAGGCTGAGCAATCTGGTGGGTGGGCATTACCAAATCAACCTGTTCGACGACAGCGAAGAACAAATCAGCCTCTATCAGGCCATGGATAAAATCCGCGCCCGTTATGGCGATCGATCCGTATTCCGCGCCATAGGAATGGATGCCCGAACCATCGGTCGGAGTAATCCCTTTAGCGGAGAGCCACCACCACTGCTGGCGAATCGGAGGAGCTGAAATCAATATGACATAAAAATGACAACAAAATCTATCTATCTATGAATAATAATTAAGTTGTGATCATAATGAAATATGGAAAATTAATCGTAACGGCGTGCATTTGTTTTACCGGAATAATTACAACAAGTATTGTCCCTTCCGCACCATTGAAAATTACAAAAAATCAAACGGAGCCCTGTCGCCTCTATTCGTATCAAGGTTGCAAGGTTGGAGATAAACCGGGGCATGCATGTATGCCTGAACCGGGAAAATGCAAAAAAAATAATGGAATGTCGTGCAATTTCCACATTACCGGTTTCAGCAACCCATGAACAAATTCTATTTTTGGCATCCGAATACGTTAACGAATTGGTGGCTGAAGATTATATCTGTCCATCAGAATATAATGAAACGGTACAAGCGACTGTGGATAGAATTTATCATTTTTATAGCACAGGTAATTAGGTTTTGAAGAAAGCATATCTTATTATCGGATTCATCGTCGGTATAATCACTGGATGTTCTAAATCTCTAACAAAAAATATATCAGTTAAAAGAACGTCCGTTATCATACCAGTGAAAGAGACCTATGAGTTATTTCAATTCTTCAAATCCGGTCAAAAGGAATTCTTCTCAAATTGGAGCAAAGACTCTCTAATAATCTTTCCTCTTCATAGTCCTCAAAACAAAAGGTACATTTCTTTGAAAAATTTGTTTATCGATTCATTTGGTTCGATTAATAGCTATTACATTCATAATTTGGATTCGATTTTCATTCTTCAAGAACTAAAGCTGAGTTTGTATAATGACCAAGGAACTAAGTTGTTTTCAAAACCCATCAATCCAATCTATGCCAAAGAAATGTATTATAACTCTGCCTATCAGTACCCGATTCACTTTGATCCTAAAAACAAAGCGTTGAATATCAGGAGATTAAACGTGGCCACTCATAGGTTTGATCCAGAATATTTCAATTGGGAACCGGATGCCTATTATCTATTTGATCGAGATACCATAGTATTCGGAAAAATCAGATTCCCGGAAAAATACCTCCGTCGTTGTTACGGTGATCTGCATAATTATTTTAAAGCAATTGGCCCAGATTGTTCTGTTTATTCTTTTGAATCCGACGAGAATATATATGTTGAAGCGAGAAATACAGGAATAATTAAGAAAATCAAAGGACGCAGTAAATTTCAAGGTCGTGAAATAGCTTCTTTTGATCCAGCATGGAGGAATTCTCCGGATGAAATATTTGAACATATGAACCTTAATCCTATGTACCTGAAAATAATGTTTGATGAAAAAAGAAATTTGTACTATCGGTTTTTCTGGAGAGAAAATGACCCTAAGGATAAAAAGGGTCATTATACGG
>JBIIVF010000193.1:0-3719 GCA_044339595.1 Bacteroidia bacterium | reverse complement strand
ATTCTTAACAAGAAAAGTTACAATCTCTATCTTGGTCAAAGGTTTAAGAAATCTATTGGCACATTCTATTCTTTAAGCCCTCAGAGTCAAAAAATTGAAATTAATTCAATTGAATATAACTTTAATTCGAAGAAAAATCCGTTTGTTTTGAGCATATCGAAAGGTGGCTTAAAAATTGAAGCATTTAATTATGAGGATATATTTGAAGATGTTTACATAAAAGAAACATTTAAGATTCAAATTAGACAGCTAAAATGATAAATTATCAGAAAACTATTAGTAAAAATGAAGTGAATCAACTTACAAATTAGCTAGCCCTCGGAAACTATTTGGTTAATTTAAACCCAAATTCGGCATTAAAAATGCTGAAACGAAATAGAAACTGTATATCAATATTTTGCAAATATTGATATCATTTTCTATTTCTGGGTAAAACCCAAATTACGGGCTATTATTTTAGTTCCTAAAATTCTATCGCGTAATTTGGGTTAAAATCAGAAAATATGAGGTCGAGTAGGGTGATTACGGTAAAGTGATTGACTAAAGTTTCATTTTTATATACCTGACCAAATAGACATTATTCTACAAGGTGGTCCGGATTCTAAAGTCCCCCGTCCCTCAACCGCACACTCCACATCCCCCTAAATTCCCCTTCTTTAAATCCCATGGCTTTGTCTTTGGGATACTTTCTTTTGATGGCATTGAAGGTTTCTTCGGTTATTTCCTTTCCCGGGGTGCCATGGCAATTCAGACACAAGGGTTGCAGCATAATCGGCTGATAATAGTAAATCGCACCATTGTCGTGTAAATCGAGCACCGGACCAAGGGTTTCCTTTCTGCCGTGGGCCTCTGCCATCATTTTTAACACCATCTTCTCGCGCACATCGGGTTTATTGGCAGGATTTCTCAGTTTCAAGGCGGTGCGCTTTACATTTTTCTGATAGGCATTCGCCACAGAATCTGTCAATTCCAGCGCATGAATCTGACAAAAGTCAATGGCACCCACGATGCCGGAGGAGGCTATCTTCTCTTTAAGTTGCGATGTAAGCAAATGACCGGTTGCGGAAACAATTTCTGCTCCCTCTTTCATGTAAATCTCCCGCTGTTTTGAGTCGATTTCTGGCGCTTGGTTGCAGGCTGCAAAAACTATCATGCCCGATAAAATGATAAAAAACCTATTTGTACCCATGGGTATGATTCTGTTAATTTCGAACAAACAAGGTGGCACCGCTAAATGTAACCGGATATTGTCTCAAAGGAAATTTAGCCGGACCCCGCACTACATTCCCATCATATTGATATTTCGAATCGCAGCAAGGAATCCAGGTGGTGTCTGAGAACGTTCCACAACGCAAATTGAGGTTCATGCTATCCACATGAATGATCGAGCAACCCAAGTCGGGCAGATGGGTGCAAAGGCGATCAAAGGCATAAAACTGATCATCAAAGCCATGCATGATCAACACCCCGCGGTTTCCTCCGTTTTCATATACGTAGCTCCCCAGATTCTTGAGGTGAAAATAGGAAGGCAAATCGGTATTGATGGTCAGATTGACCGGGGCCGCCGGAACGGGATTTTCTCCTCCGGGATCATCGCCGCAACTCCAAATCAGTGGAAATAACAACAGGACGAAATAAAAATATTTAGGTGTAGTCATAAAACCCCTTTCCTGATTTTCTGCCATGAAATCCGGCTTCTACTTTCTGCTGTTGGATGCGGCTGGGTCTGAATTTTGGATCCTGATGAAACAACTCAAACATGGAACTCGTTACTGAAAAATTGGTATCTACGCCAATCAAATCCATCAGGCGGAAGGGGCCCATTTTAAAGCCACACGACTCCAATAACGTATCTATTTGTTCAAATCCTGCCACCCGTTCTTCTAAAATTTTCAAGGATTCTACATAATAATGTCGGGCAACCCTGTTCACGATAAATCCGGGTGAATCGGCTGCCATGATCGGCGTTTTTCCGATGCCCAACACAAATTCCCTGGCTTTGGCGGTCACCTCCGGCGAAGTATGCGCACCACTTACCACCTCTACGAGTTTCATGATGTGGGCGGGATTAAAAAAATGGATGCCCACCACCCTTTCCGGATGATCCACCTGCGCGCTGATGCGGGTAACGGGTATCGAAGAAGTATTGGTGGCAAAAATGCAATCTGCCCTATTCACAGATGCCAGTTTGCTGAATAATTCAACTTTTGCTTCAAGTTTTTCAACGATGGCTTCTATCACCATGTCACACTCCATCACACTGAGTTCGGTGGTATAAACGATGCGACTCAGCGTTTCTTCCCGCTGAACGGAGGTCAATTTTCCCAATTCTACCGATTTGGCCAGATTAGATTCTATGGTTTTTTCAGCTTTTTCTAAAGCTCCCGTGGTCACATCCCCCAATATGACTTCATGTCCGGCCAACGCAGTCACCTGCGCTATGCCCAAACCCATGGTTCCTGCACCTATAACAACTACTTTCATGAGTATTTTTCTCCGAAATTAATGGATCGTCCTGAATAATCCTTACCTGCGTCGCAACCAATGTTCCGGATTTTGCTTTTCATTGCCTTTCCAAACTTCAAAATGCAATTCGGTTTTTCCTTCTTCGTTGGTGTAAATTAACCCAAGCTCCTGCCCGGTTTTGATTTGCTGCCCCTTAGAAATATTCACTACTTCGAGGTTACTGTACACGGTAAAATACTCACCATGTTTCACCAAAACGGTGTTAAAAAGTCCCGGTATTTTCACAATGGCCGTAATCTCACCATCAAAAACAGCACGAGCCTTGCTGCCCTGCGTGGTGCTGATGTTGATTCCGTTGTTCTCGGTCGTAATATTTCTCATGGTCGGATGGGGATGAATCCCAAACGCCTGTGAAATAAACCCACTACCCACCGGCCAGGGCAATTTGGTCTTGTTGAGGTTAAACTGTTTAGACAGTGCCATATCTACGGCATTGAATTCCGTCATGGCGGGTTCTGTCTTCGCTACCGGCGGTGCGGTGGTTTTATTTTCTTTGGCCTTGGCTTCTGCTTCCTTTCTCCTGCGTTCGGCTTCTTCCTTGCGTTTGCGTTCTTCTTCTGCTCTGGCCCTGCGAATTTCCTCTTCAATGGCCTTTTTTATGGCGTCATCCAGTTTTCGGGCCAACGCCTCTTTATCCCTGAGTTCTTTGGTGAGTTCCTTTTCCTGCTTTTTTAACTCATTCAGCAAATCATTGGCTTCAGTTTCGTCAATTTCAAGTTCTTTCTTCTCTTGTTCGCGGTTGTTGAGCAACAAGAGTTTTTCGCTCTTGGTCTCCATCAACTTATGAACGCGACGGGTGTTTTCATCAATTTTACCTTTGATCAGGTTGAGCTGTTTTTTTCGATATTCTACCAGCTTCTTCAAATAATTCATCCTTTTGATGACCTGGTTAAAGTCATCAGAGCTGAACAGGAATTGCAGCCGATTTCGCATGTTACTGGATTTGTAACCGTTGTAAATCAACTTGGCATATTGTTCCTTCAAAAGAACGATTTCTACGCCCAGGGCTTTGAGTTCTTCATTTTGATCAACAATTTCATCATCAATGCCTACCAATTCATTTCCGATTTGATTCACAATTCTTTTACGCAACCCAATTTGGGCCTGAAGGGTTCTCAGAACCGCCACACTCTTTTGTTTCTGACCCTGCGTTTGCTTTAAGATTTTTCGGGTAGTTTCAATTTGTTTGCCCG
>JBIIVF010000192.1:0-3722 GCA_044339595.1 Bacteroidia bacterium | reverse complement strand
GGGGGTCAATTTGCAGCGATTTTGGGGGGTCAATTTCCTCCGACGGAAGGGGGTCACTTTCCTCCGACGAAAGGGGGTCAATTTCAGCGTTTTTTCCATTTTCAAGCGATTTCATGAACTACTTAAATGACGCTGAATTCAAATGTCATTTGCTTGACTCAACCAAATATTCGATCCACGAATTCGACAGATTGTTTGATGCAGAAAATTGGCAAAACGGATTTGTGCTTTACCGAAAGTATTCACGAAAAGATGTTTTCAGAATATTGAATGTGTCAGAAAATCCTGTGGCTCAGAATGTAGGTGGCTACCTAGTGAGTCCAGATAATGCACATTGTCCGATTTTTGTGAATTATCACAAGGAAGATCATATTTCAGAATCAACCAAGTATGAGGATGAGTTTGTAAACAACAAAGAATTTGATTGGATGTCGAAGTCTAATCGGACCTTGAGCAGCAATGATGTTCAGTCCATTTTAGGACAAAACGGCCCCATTCGTCTTCCTTTATTTATCAAAAAGAATAATGACGAGGGGGCGGACTTTTATTTCATGGGTGAAGTGAGTCCTGAGTTAGATCAAGTGCAACAAACCACGATTCCGAATGATCAAGGAAAACAACTTTCCGTTGTGAAAATACGCTTCAACTTGGCCAATCCAGTTACATCAACAATGTATAATTATCTGCATGAAAAGGTCAAAACCAACGAGCCTAAGTCAGAAGAAAAGGCGAAGCACATTCCTCTGCAGGAAACGCTGAATTTTGAAAAAGAGTTGCGAAATCCAATTCCATTATATGATTTTTATGCCGCAGCAGGCTCGTTTAGCGAAATCCAATCAGAGAAAGATTATACGCTCATTGAAGGTCCTGAAAATAGTTCAAAAAGCGATTATTTTGCGTGCAGAATTATTGGTGAATCCATGAATAGAGTCATACCAAACGGCTCTATTTGCTTATTCAAACCCTATACAGGAGGCAGCAGAAATGGAAAGATTTTATTGATCGAAAACAGAGACTTGCAAGACCCAGATTTCAACTCGGCCTTTACAATCAAGACATATTCCAGTGAAAAAATTGTGACGGAGGAAAATTGGGAACATACAGTCATTGTCTTGCGTCCAAATTCATTTGACAGCTCGTACCAAAACATAATCATCACCGAACAAAACGCTCCAGAAATGAGGGTTGTTGGTGAGTTTATACGAATTTTGAATGAGTGAAAAAACACCCGTTAGTAACATTGTATAAAAGCAGTAGTTGACTTCAATTTCGCTTCCTCGCCTACACCGAAACCGCTATATGCCTATTTAATCCCCCCATGAACAAAAAAATACGCGGACACAAAAGAAGATGGAAGGACATCGAACATTGGCGGATTGAGCATTTAGACCTCGAACTGACGGACTATTTACTGAATGTGAGAGACCGAACGTATGCAAAATTGAATATTCGTCCCTGGAGTGGACTTTCCCTGACCCATAGCATAACGCCTGAGCCAAGAGGAAAGACAAAACAAAAAATGCTCAACGGTCTTTTGGACATTTACGAAGATTGGAAACGCCAACTCGACCAGCTTGGACAACCATATTATTTAAAAGTTTGGCTCTTCGAACCAAGGTTTTCTCAATCACAAGTGGTTTGTGCCATCGGTGACCGCATTGACTTTTATGAAAACACCTTTTTTAAGCCGGAGTATCTTAAAAAATTCAAGGCAGACCACTATGGGGAAATAAAAAACAGACTTGAAAACTTCCATTAGGACTATCGTTTAGACGAAGACCAATATGACAACACAGAAGTTGGAGAACCCGAATATTATGCTTCCAGACAAGAGTATGAAGATACGAGAAAATGGTTCGCAGAGCTTTTAAAAAAGCCACATCGCACAATCAAGTTTAAAGAACCCATTGGGGACGTAACCGAATCTTATTCATTCAAACGTGGAGACCTCTGGCTTGGTGGTCAGAAATAAAAATGCCTGATAACAGCCCCCCCCAAAAATGGCAGATTATCATTCTAAATTTAAATCTTAGTTGCATTTTGCCCGCAGCAAAGCGAGGACTTGCAGACCCGTAGGAGGCACGCCCTGATATGAATATTCCTGTTCAAAAGGGGCCATTCATGCAGGTTGAAAGGGGGTCAATTTGCTCCGACGGAAGGGGGTCAATTTGTAGCGATTTTAGGGGGTCAATTTCCTCCGACGGAAGGGGGTCAGTTTCCACCGAAAACAGGGGGTCACTTTGCGCCGGATTTTGCACCCGGGTCAGATATATAAACAGAAACAACACATCAAGGGTGCGCAGTACAGATGGATGTGGTTTATATGGCTCGATCAATCCACTTCCATTTTCCTGAATAATCCCGGCCGGCTCAAAGGCCGGACGTGTCATTTGTGTATTCCGTTTAAAGAATCCGGCGGACTGTGTGCCGGTTTTTAGACGAACTGACATGAGCAACAATAATTTCGCACTACACAGAAAATTGATTATTTTTGATAGTATCAAATGATAGTATCAATGAAACCTCCTTACGACATTACCCCTAAAATTTTAAAGTTAATAAGTTCAATTTCCGAAAAAATGGGAGAAGTGAATGCGAATTATCTAAGCAGACAATCCCCTCAACTTCGAAAACAAAATAGAATAAAAACAATTCATTCTTCTTTACAAATTGAAGGAAATACATTAACCGAGGAACAAATAACCGCATTAATCGAAAACAAAAGAGTCGTTGGTCCACAGAAAGATGTATTAGAAGTTCTAAACGCCATTCATGTTTATGAGAAATTAGACCAATACGACTTTTTATCAGAAAAAAGTTTCCTAAAAGCGCATCAGAAATTAATGACCGGATTGATCAGCAACCCCGGAAAATATAGAACGCAGGGAGTTGGAATAGTTAAGGGGGCCCAATTAGAACATGTTGCTCCACCCTATAAAAACGTTCCATATTTAATGAAAGACTTATTTAAATATCTTAAAGACGCTGACGACCTTGCATTAATCAAAAGCTGCGTTTTTCATTACGAAATGGAATTTATTCATCCGTTTCTTGACGGTAATGGAAGAATGGGCAGATTATGGCAAACTTTAATTTTAATGTCCGAATATCCAATCGTTGAGTTCCTGCCATTTGAAACATTGATTAGTAAAACACAACAGGATTATTACAAATCACTTGCAACGAGCGACAAATTGGGAAAATCAACTTTTTTCATTGAGTATATGCTCCGTGTTATAGACGAATCATTAGAAAGTATATTGACATACAACCATCGAATTTTAAAAGACACAGATAGATTAGAGCATTTCATCTCTTTAGGAATAAAATCATTTACTCGAAAAGATTACATGAATGTATTTAAAAACTTGTCATCTGCAACAGCAAGCAGAGACTTGAAAAAAGGAGTTGAATTAAATATGTTTAACAGTACCGGAAATAAGAATAAGACAGAATACATATTGAAATAATTACTGCAACATATAAGGCTTAAACGAAGTCGGTGAAAGAGCGTTTGATTTAAGCAATGAGCTTTGACCCGTTAAGTTTGCGGAAATACATTAAATAGAAACGACTTAAATGGAAAAGCCACAAAATCCTTTGATTTTTGCTACTCTATCACCTCGTAATCGGTGTAATTCCCTTTATCTCTCGAACTTTTTCTCTTGCCATTGGCATCAAAAGAAACGGTCACTTCACCTTCCTTTTTTATCGATTTAGAT
>JBIIVF010000139.1:0-6040 GCA_044339595.1 Bacteroidia bacterium | reverse complement strand
TTAAAATGCTTATGAGCAAAGAAAAAGAAGAGAAAATGGACGAAAACAATCATCCGGTTGTAAAATTGGCAGGGAAAGTATTTCGTGTGTTTCCGAGGTTTATCGGTGAAAATTTCTTTGTTCGGAAGGATCGAAAACTATGGGTGACACCTTTGTTTTTGGTATTGTTGGTGGTAGAATTTTCAGATGTCATTTTCGCGGTGGATTCTGTACCGGCAATTTTCTCCGTAACACTCGATCCTTTTATCGTTTTCTTCTCGAATATTTTTGCCATCATGGGGTTGCGAAGCATGTTCTTCCTTTTAACGAACATCATGCACCTGTTCCATTATTTAGGCAAAGGATTATCTATCTTATTGATGTTTATTGGTGTAAAAATGACTTTTCATCATTTCTTAGAAACCTTGGGGATGAACAACTTTATTTCGCTTTATATCATCATCGGAATTTTAGGGTCGAGCGTGTTACTCAGCATCGCTTTTCCCAAGAAAAAAGAAGAAGTTTCAGCGGTTGATTAAGGCAGCCATCGCTGCAGTGTCTTGTTTTTCCATGCAATTAAAATGACCCTTAGGACAAGTGACATGTCCGATTTTTGAGCAGGGGCGGCACGCGAGGTCTTTCACTTCAAACATACAAGAGTCAGGATGAGCATGGAACGGATACATCCCGAAATCCGGAATGGTATTGCCCCAAATCGAGATTATTGTTTTACCATAGGCTGCGGCGATGTGCATCATGCCGGAATCGTGTGAGATGACCCATTGTGACGCTGAAAGTATTGCAGCGCTTTCGTGCAAGGTCGTTGCGCCACACAAGGATACAATGGAAGGAAATTTTTGTGATATGAGTTCCCCCAATTCCAAATCCTCTTTCCCACCTAATAGCACCAATGGCACTTTGATTTGGTCTAACAGTTCCACCATTTTGTGCAGTGGCATTTTTTTGGTTGTATGTTGCCCGCCAATCGCAAATACGGAATAAGTTTCGGGCAACCTGAATTTATTGCGAACGTCTGTAGTGTTTAGTCCATGAAAGTAATCGAGCCCTTTGTTATCAGGGGTTACTCCCAATTTTACGACCGTGTCCATATAGCGGTCTACAATGTGCAACTTTGGCAGTTTATTGATTTTTAGATTCACCATCAGCCATTTTTGAACGTTGAGCTTGTTGAATCGAAAAACTTTTGGAGACAATCCCATACTGAATCTTCTGCTCCGAACATTATGATGCAAGTCTATAATGGCATCATATTTTTCCTTTCTCAACTTATATCGAAGAAGTCCTTCCGGATTGGGGAGAGGAATGACGCGATCGATATAGGGATTATGTTCAAGCAATCCGGCAAATTGAGGCTTTGTGAGATAATGAATTTCTGCCTTTAGTTGTGTTTTGAGACAGCGCACCACCGGTGTAGTGAGCACTATATCGCCAATAGAACTGAAGCGGATGACCAGAATTTTCATACGTTCATCTGTATTGCATCTCACCGCTTTCAAAAGCTTTTTCGGCTTCAACCCACGCCACGGTTACATTTTCTTCAAGGGTGATGAACATCACGGTTCTCGGGTCTTTTCCATCTTCAGTGATCACTTGTATGGCAGTTACTACCCCTTTCGCATTTTTGAAGGAACAAGGCATTCTTTTGATGTCAAAATCACCCGTTGTAAAAAAATATTCATAGAAACCGGTTCCATCTTCGCGGTTATAAGTTAAGTCGGTTTTTTCCCAACGGGTTTTGGTGTATAAATCAATAAATTGAAAGTTTTCACCGGTACAAGTGCCAAAATACAAGGTGTCACCAATGTTCAATTCCTTTTCTACCTGAGAAAATGAGGGAGATATAAAGGCTCCCAACAATAAAATCAGCCCAATAAGTTTTTTCATATTTTTTCTACAATCCAGTAAATGCCTTCTTTATGTGTAACGAGTAGAGATGCTCCTTTGGATATAAATTTCCCCATAGATTTAACGTCATAGAGTTGATCGTTCAACAACATTTTGCCAAAGGGCCGGATGTCCGTATATGCTTCTGCTTTCAAACCGGTAAAGTCGGCGGTTTCTGCACCCATGGCAACATTGGCGTCAGCCAAAGTGCTGGTTAGAACCATTTTCCTGAAAAGCCTTGTTTCAATAAATTTACCGGTTCCTGCAAAGACAAGACCTATGAATCCTACCAATGCAACCGCAACCACCGCCAGTGCTTGGGTCAACTCTCCACGAGGGGTCATGGAGAAATCGAAGTTTACGTTTCTCACCATGCTCAAGACCAATCCGGTCATGACAATGACAATTCCGCTGATACCGAGAATTCCGAATCCCGGTATAAAAAACAATTCCAATATAATTAAGGCAAGTCCCAGGAGTATGATCAATATTTCCCAGTTTTCAGCCAGTCCATCTACATACAATGGGACTAAGTAGAGCAGTCCTGCTACTATGGCCACGAGCAAAGGAAACCCAATGCCCGGTGACTGCAATTCATAATACAGACCACCGAAGATTAGCAGGATGAGGATAGAACTGACCGCAGGGTTGGCAAAAAATCCAAATATTTTGTCAATCGTACTTTTTTCAACCGTAATAATCTCTGCATTTTCGAACCCGTTTATGCGCAACACTTCTTCCATAGATCCGGCCATCCCTTCACAATATCCATTCTTGATGGCTTCTTCCGGGGTGAAGGTGAGGATTTTTCCACTGTCGATTATGCCTTGGATATATACATCCGGATCGACCATCGCTTCTGCTATTAATGGGTTTCTTTTATAACGGATGGTGGTATCCCCATCTTCGATGATGGTATCTTTTCCTTGTGCTTCAGCGGTAGCCCGCATTTTTCCCCGCATATAACTTTGGTATTTATCGGGTGCCGCTTCTCCGGATTGATTCACCACGGTAGCTGCGCCGATGCTGGAACCTTCTTTCATGTAAATTTTGTCACAGGCAATCGATATGAGAGCCCCAGCGGATGCTGCATTGTTTTCAATCCACACGAAAACCGGCATAGACATATTCAATATAGATTTTCGGATGGTATCGGCATCGGTGACCAATCCGCCATAAGTATCCATTCGGATAATCACCAAATCAACTTTTTCTTCACGGGCTATCTGCAGACCCTTGGTGGTTATACGCGTGGCGCTAGGGGCAATTTCTTCCCGTATATCAAATACCACCACCTTTTTACCTTTTTGTGCCCAAAGAGATAAACCACAGAACAGAAAAAGAACGAAGAAAGAAAAGTGTTTCATTTAGTTAACATTAAACATGAACAGGTGTACATCAATCAAAGGCTTTGTTTTTTTTCGGTATATCGAAGGTCTACCTTCGTGCATTACAAAAAACACTCAAATTTAAAGCACATCAGCATGAAAATCAGTATAAATTGTACTTTATGGATAAGCGCGGTTTTATTCTTGTCGAATACCATTGCAATGGCCGCTCCCAAAGATTCGATTGGCACCAAGGTCCGAAACGGGAAAGTGTTTATCATCCATGAAGTAGATAAAGGAACAGGGGTATTTACTGTTGCAAAGCGTTATGGGATTTCTATTGACGCCGTTGTTAAAGAAAATCCCGGTGCAGATAAAGGTTTGTTGGTGGGGCAATTATTATATATACCAACCGGAAATCAAGCCCCATTCGAAGAGCCCGTAGTGAAAGAGTATTTTAAAAACGACAATAAGAAAAGTGATATCAAAACCACTGAAAGTGTGCCGGAAGAAAAATCAACTTTTGCCACATTTCATATCGTTCAACCGGGTGAGACCCTTTTTGGGATAGCCAAGAAATATCAAACTTCGGTGGCGGTCATTAAAGACTTAAATAGTTTACCCGGTGAAGAACTCAGTCCGGGATTAAAACTGGTTGTTCCTGCCATTTCGGGTGAGCAGGAAGAGGTAAAGGGAGAAATCAAAGAACCTGTATCAGAACCGGTTAAAGAAAATCCAACCCTTGCGAATGAACCGAAAGAAGAGGTTAAAGAAAAGCGGCATAAAGAAAAGAAAAAGGAGGTGCCGGTTGCAGACAAATCGGAAGAGATATTGGCTGAACCGAAAGAAATCCCTTCTAAAGCCCCGGAATCTTCTTTGTATTCAAAAAAAGTTGAAAATTTACCAGAGTTTGATGTTGAAAAAATTAGCGAAGCCGGTCTTGCCAAAGTCATGAATTCTGCGGTCACTCAAACTCGGAATGTATGCATGCACCACGAAGCTCCGGAAAATACGATCATCATGGTTACTAATCCCATCAACAAGAAGGCGGTATTTGTGAAAGTAACCGGAAAGTTTGATTTTAATTCCGGTAATGCCACAGTGATTCTATTGTCCAAAAATGCAATGGATCAAATCGGATTAAACGCCGACGGTGGTGCAGTAGAAATTAGTTATGCCCGCTGATCGTCAATCTATACAAAAATATTTACCGGCTATTTCGCTACTTCTGGTGATGGCCGGATTGCTTTTTTCGAGAGCAGTCTTAAGTATTGGAGTAGTTTTATTGTTCATGTCAGCGTTATTCTTCAGTAAACAACCCCTTTCATACTTTCCTAAATCGGCATGGTTTTACATTCCGCTGCTTTTTTTGGTTTTTACTTTGTTTGATTTCCTTCGCGCTGAAAGTTCTTCTTCTTGGAACAAAGATTTAGAAATTAATGTCTTATGGGTGGTGATGGCTTTTTCCGTTTCGAAACTGCACAATCTCCAGGAATCCAAGTTATATCCTTGGCTCAGAATTATTTTCTATTGGATGGTAGCTTTGATCAACGCGATTTCTGTTATTCAATATCTTCTAAACAGAGAAGCCATTGATCTTTTGTTGTTACAATCTAAACACATCCCGATTGCGGGAGGCATGCATCATATTTATTTTGGAATTTTGAATGCCGGTTTAATCTTGTTAAAGTTATCTGAATGGCTAATATTTAGAAAGGAAGCACATGCTAGATGGAGCAAATTCGAATGGGCAGGTGTGACCATTATATTAATTTCAATGCATGTCTTGTCTTCTCGCACAGGCTTGTTTTCCTTTTATATCGTTTTATTAAGTATCCTAATCTTTGCAGCTATTCAATGGAAAGAAAGACGAAAGATAATTTCCTGGGTTTTGTTGTTGGCGATAGTGTTTCCGGTGATTTCATATATAACGCTGCCATCGTTTAGAAATAAAATTGCCAATACCTCAGAAGACATCAAAGCGACAGAAAAAGGGGGTGAGGATGTAAATTTTAAGTCAATGGGGATGCGAAAAGAGGCCTGGAAAACGGCCATAGAGATCATTCGATCTCATCCGTTCATAGGGGTAGGGTCGGGCAATGTAGAGTCGGCCATGTCAAAGCAATATGAAAAGAACCAAAGTTTACTGATTACCGAGAATAGGATAGGCCCTCATAACCAATTTTTGGAATTTGGAATCAAAAATGGATTAATCGGGATACTGCTTTTGTTGTCTTTGTTCATTTATTTATTAGTCAAAGGGTTACGCACTCAAAATCTACCATTGTTGGCCACCTTGGCCTTGTTTTCAATCAGTTTTATGCTGGAGTCTGTGTTAGAAAGACAACATGGCATTATCATATTTGCCTTGGCTTTTTTTTGGTGTCAGTCTGAAAAATGAATCCATTTGAAGATTACAAGTAAATGAAAAACCTAAATTGATTATCTTCGTTAAATAAAAAAAGGATATCATGAAAAAGGTCGCCATCATTTCCGCTTTCCTATTTATCGGTTTATTTGCTTTCGCCCAGGAAGAAAAAACCAAGTGGGAAGACAATTTTTATATTGGATTTTCTTCTTCTACCTATCTCGATATTATTAAATCGCCTTTAACCTTTGCAGACCGCATTGTAGGGAATGACCCTGATCCTAATGATCCCAATAAAGTCATTCCAAGATACAGAAAAGTGCCTTATCAATCTATGATCTGGAATCTTTTCAGCATTGGCGTCGAACCAAGATACAACCTCAAAGTAATAAGTGATGATGCGGCATTGGCCGTGAGTATCCCATTTTCATTTGGGATTGGGTCATCTACGGCAGCCATG
>JBIIVF010000115.1:0-7905 GCA_044339595.1 Bacteroidia bacterium | reverse complement strand
TACATGGGGAACGGATCTACCTACAATTGTGAAAAGGAATACGGAATTTCTTTCGGTGCAGGAATAGAATACAATAAAGTGGGAATGTTGGGGGTGCCAAATATGGATGACAATGCTCCGAACAAGGGCTTTGTTTTACCCGTTGCCTCCCTCGGTATGACCATGTGGAGAAACAACGTGCCATTTGAAATCAATTTAAAGTATGGTCATGGCAGTATTGAAGAATATGATGTTGATTTTAATGGAAATCCTTTGACCAATGCCGGTGGATTTCCGGTTAGCCGTAAAACAAGATCCAGTAGTTTCAAGGTAAGCTTTGTTCGTTTGGTGAACTTTTAACTATTTCTTAATCTGAAAAAGCTATTTTTGGAAGGTGCCCTTAAAATCGGTCACCTTTTTTTATGTCTGAGAACCAAAAATTAATTCACAGGGAAATAAGCTGGCTTTATTTCAATGCCAGGGTATTGCAGGAAGCAGGCGATGCACGCGTTCCGCTGATAGAAAGGATGCGTTTTCTCGGTATATTTAGCAATAACCTGGATGAGTTTTTCAGGGTGCGGGTTGCAACCTTGCGCAGGCTCCAAAAACTTGAAAAAAGGAATTCAATTGAATTGAATTTTCCGGTTCAGCAGTTGCTCAATCAAATTCAGGATATTGTAATTCGTCAACAAGAAAAATTTCAAATTCATTATCAAACGATATTGAAGGAATTAACGAAGAAAAATATCCATATCATTGATGAAAATGCGCTCAATACCAAGCAGCAGTCGTTTCTGAGCGTTTATTACAAGGATATCGTTGAACCCCTGTTGGTGCCCATTATGTTGAGAAATGTGCCCAAATTCCCTTATCTGAAAGACAATTCTATCTATTTGTTTGTGGCGTTCAGTTCAAAGGAAACTTCCAAAAAACAATATTCACTCATTGAAATTCCAACAGCTCAATTATCTAGATTTGTTGAAGTGCCCTCCTTTGGTAAAAGAAAATACATCATCTACCTGGATGATGTGATACGTTTTTGCTTGCCACAAGTATTTGCCATTTTTAATCCGGAGAATATAGAATCGTATATCATTAAAATCACAAGAGATGCCGAGCTCGATTTGGATGATGATATTTCTGAGAGCTTTTACGACAAATTGAAAAAAAGCGTTGAAAGGAGAAAAAAAGGCGATCCGGTGCGCTTTATCCATGACGATCGTCTACCTGTTAAGTACTTAACGTATTTGCTCAAGCGCATGAATTTGAAGGAAGAAGACAATGTGATTGGGGGCGGGCGATACCACAATTTCAAAGACTTTATTCGATTTCCCAATGTAGGAGAAGCCAAACTCGTTTATCCGCGCAAGCCGGTGTTATCGCATATTGGGTTGCAGCATTCAAACAGCATACTAAATGTGATGTCACACAAGGATATTCTGTTGCATTTCCCATATCAAAATTTTGATTATGTGATTGATATGTTGCGCGAAGCAGCCATTGATCCTCTGGTGAAATCCATCAAAATATCGCTTTATCGGGTGGCATCTGATTCTAAAATTGTAAACGCGTTGATCAATGCCGCCAGAAACGGAAAGGAAGTATTGGCCGTTGTGGAGTTACAAGCCAGGTTTGACGAAGAAGCGAATTTAACCTGGTCTAAATTGCTCACCGATGAAGGGGTTACCATTTTATTCGGAATTAGCGGATTAAAGGTACACGCAAAGATGATCCATATTGTGCGGGAAGAAAAAGGAGAGGATCGAGATTATGCCTACATAAGTACCGGTAATTTTCATGAAGGAACTGCCAAAATTTATAGCGATGTTTCTTTACTCACCTCATCTCGAGAGTTGGCAAGAGAAGTGGGTATGGTCTTTAATTTCATCGAAAGGCCATATATCCCGTTAAAGCTTAAGCATTTGCTGCTTTCACCCATTTACATGCGCGACCAATTGTCAGATTTGATTCGATTTGAAATGGATCAGGCCATGGTGGGTCATAAGGCCTATATCCGAATCAAATTGAACAGTCTTTTGGATGAAAGTATGATTCAACTTATGTATGAAGCTTCGTCGTGCGGTGTAAAAATTGACCTCAATGTGCGCGGTATTTGTGCCTTAATTCCGGGGGTAAAAGGATTGAGTGAAAATATACGTGCCATCAGTATCGTAGATAAATACCTGGAACATACGCGGATTTTTATCTTTCATCACGGAGGAGAAAACCTGACCTTTATTTCTTCTGCTGACTGGATGCAGCGCAACTTAGATATGAGGGTTGAAATAGCCGCCCCCATATATGACCAGGATTTAAAAGCAGAATTGTCTGATTTTTTCAACTTACAGTGGAATGATAACCAAAAAGCAAGGATATTTGATGCCGGAAACAGCGATAAACACGTCAAAAGTTCCGGAAAGGCGGTGAGATCGCAAGAGGACTTTTATACATATTTAGAGAAGAAAGGGAATAAGGGTTGAAATATTTAAGGTTTGCATCCATTGATATCGGTTCGAATGCCATCAGGTTATTGTTCAGTAACGTTTTCGAAACATCTCAGGGGCCGGTATTTAGAAAGGCTTCTTTGATCAGGGTGCCTATTCGTTTGGGGGCAGATAGCTTCAGCCAGCATATGATTGACCCTCAAAACATCAATAAATTGGTTGATTGTATGATCTCCTTCAGGCATCTGATGCGGGCACATGATGTGATTGGTTACAAAGCCTATGCGACCTCAGCGATGCGGGATGCTCACAACGCCGAACATATTGTGGAAAGGGTGAAAGAAGAAAGTGGAATCGATATAGAAATCATTTCCGGAGAAAAGGAAGCGCAGGAAATTGCCAGCAGATTTCTCATTCATGACCTTTCCTTAGATAGTCAGATTTTGTATGCCGATGTCGGAGGAGGCAGCACCGAATTGACCCTTATCAGGCAAGATAAACGAATTGATCAGCATTCTTTTGATATCGGAACGGTTCGTCTCTTGCAAAATACGGTTGAACCATCTGAATGGAAACCGATGGCTCAGTGGATCAAAAAGAATGGTCTCGAACATTCTAAAATTAATATCATCGGATCAGGGGGAAACATCAACCGAATTTTTAAAATGAAGCGCAGAAAAGTGCATGATATGCATCTCAGTTCCAGGGGCTTAAAGGAAGCCTATGAAGAACTGATCGATTTAAGTTACGAAGACCGCGTAGTCAAGTATTTCCTGAATCCGGATCGCGCCGATGTTATTATCCCTGCCTGTGAAATTTTTCTCCATATCATCAAACACACAGGCACCAAAAAAATATTTGTACCTAAAGTAGGCTTGAGCGATGGTATTGTGAGAACCTTGTACAAAGAATATACCACCAAAAATGCAGTCAAAACTGCGGTCATCCGTTGATTTAATTCGGAAACCGATTTTCGTTCACAGCCTGCCCATTTCAAATTCTATATTTGCAAAAAATATACCCATGAAATTTGCAACCAAAGCGCTTCACGCAGGCATCTCGCCTGATCCGACAACAGGGGCCATCATGACTCCCATCTACCAAACCAGCACCTACGTTCAGGCTGCTCCCGGCGATCACAAAGGATATGAGTATTCAAGAACCCATAATCCGACCAGGACGCCCTTGCAAAACAATATTGCTGCTTTGGAGAATGGAAAACATGGCTTGTGTTTTGGCAGTGGAATGGCCGCCATTGATGCCGTGATTAAATTACTCAATCCGGGAGATGAAGTCATATCAACCAATGATTTATATGGTGGAACCTATAGGATATTCACGAAAATATTTGAGAACCTGGGCATTAAATTCCATTTTGTGGATATGACACAACCCGGGGAGGTGAAGGCCAAGGTAAATAGCCGTACCCGATTAATTTGGGCAGAAACTCCAACCAACCCGATGTTGCGCATCATTGATATCAAAGCCATGGTGAACATTGCGCGTGAATGTGGAGCTATGTTGGCCGTGGATAATACTTTTGCCTCTCCATATCTTCAAAATCCGCTTGATTTCGGTGCTGATTTGGTCATGCACAGTGCTACGAAATATATCAACGGTCACAGCGATGTGGTCATGGGTATGTTGGTGTGTAACGATGATGCGCTCGCAGAGCGATTGACCTTTATTCAGAATTCCTGCGGAGCCGTTCCGGGACCGATGGATTGTTTTCTTACTTTAAGAGGGATTAAAACGATGCATGTTAGAATGAGACAACATTGTGAGAACGGACGTTTAATTGCATATTATCTTAAAAATCATCCTGCGGTTGACAAGGTTTACTGGCCCGGCTTTGAAGAACATCCGAACCACGCCATTGCCAAATTGCAAATGAAAGATTTTGGAGGAATGATGTCTTTTACCCTCAAAAATGATTCGCTCGAGGCAGCCCACAAGGTCCTGTCTTCTACCCATCTTTTTTCATTGGCCGAATCATTGGGCGGGGTGGAGTCTTTGATCGGACATCCGGCCAGTATGACCCACGCATCCATTCCAAAGGAGGAAAGAATGAAAACAGGTGTGGTTGATTCGTTAATTCGCCTGAGTGTAGGAATTGAAGATATAGAAGACCTGATTCAGGATTTAGACCACGCACTCCAAAGTATTTAGAAGTTTTAGGATGAATCTATCATTACTCGGTTTGGCGATAGCGCCGGGATTGGCGATTGCCATTTATGTTTACTGGAGAGATAAATTTGACCGGGAGCCCAGAAGGTTGATGATTTGGGCTTTTATTTTGGGCGCCTTGAGCATCATTCCGGCGGTGTTGCTGGAAAGCACATGGACAAGCCAAGGATTCACCCAAGGCCATACGATCATAAAAACAGCTTTTTATGCATTTGTGGTAGTGGGTTTCTCAGAAGAATTGAGCAAATACCTCTTTCTGAGATTCTTTTTTTTTAAAAAAAGCGCATTCAATGAACCCTATGATGGCATCACCTATTCTGTGATGGTGAGTATGGGATTTGCTACCTTAGAAAATGTATTATATGCAGCGGAAGGTGGTTTTTCGACCGCTGTGATGCGCATTTTTACGGCGGTACCTGCTCATGCGGCCTTTGCCGTGATCATGGGTTATTTTGTGGGGATGGCCAAATTTGATGAAGGCAGAAAGAATTTATATCTCATAACGGGTGTTTTGTTTGCGGCGGCCTTGCATGGAATGTATGACTTTTCACTCATGCAGAAGCAAATACCGGGATTACAATTGATCGGGGCGCTGTTATCGTTGTATTTAGGCATCCGACTATCTCTACGAGCCATCCGGATTCACCAAAGAAATTCACCTTTTAGAAACGGTTCGGAAAAAGAGGAATTGGAAAGTGAATCGTGAAAAGTTAAAAGCATTGCTTGATCGAAAAGTGATGCAATTCAATCAGGTAACTTTCATTGAGGCAGATCCGGTAAGTATCCCTCATCAGTTTACGAAAAAGCAAGACATCGAAATTGCTGCATTTTTTACGGCGATTATTTCATGGGGACAACGAAAAACGATCCTGCAAAGTGCCACACGATTGATGGAATTGATGGATTTTACTCCGCACGATTTTCTGCAAAATCACACCGACCAGGATTTGAAGCGTTTTGAAGGATTTGTTCACCGAACCTTTAATGCCACAGACCTTTATTATTTGATCCATGTTTTGAAATTCTATTATCAAAAACACGAGGGTCTGGAAGACCTTTTTCTAAACGCTAAAGCCACTCCGAGTCTTGGTATCAGAGATAAATTGATTCATTTTCACAATCAGGTGTTTGACTTTGATTTTGCGCCGGAAAGAACCCGAAAACACATTGCTACGCCTGAAAGAAACAGTGCCTGTAAGCGTTTAAACATGTTTCTGAGATGGATGGTCAGGAAAGATGGAAATGGGGTTGATTTCGGAATTTGGGAGCGCATTACACCGCAAGAACTGATGTGTCCGTTGGATGTACATGTTCACCGAGTGGCTTTAGACCTGGGTTTAATGTCCAGAACGCAGGCAGATTGGAAAGCCGCAGAAGAATTAACGGCACAATTGAGATTATTTTGTCCGGATGACCCTGTGAAATATGATTTCGCGCTCTTTGGAATCGGTTTAGAATCGAAACACCCTCAATGAAATAAAAACCTACCCTTATATAGATGATCCGGTGAATAAAGGAGGTAATGATACAGCCCGGGGAGCAATGAAATATCTTGAAAAGGCAACCTGCTTTCTGTGGAGGTTTGCTCATAAATTACGTCTCCGGAATTGTTAAAAATAATCACATTAAACATTTGATTTTTTGTGTTGTTCCAGTAAAGTGCCGATTGGTTATCCGCCGGATTTGGAATCACTTTGGCGGTATGGCTGGCCGGTTGGATATCCGCAAAAATGACCGGTGATTTTCCTGACAATCCCAAATCGAGTCGAAAATAGTTCCGCCCGGCATTGAGTGATTCGAGCGTGACCAAATATCTTACTTCTGAAGATTGATTTCCGCATATACCCGGCCAAGTATAAACAGGTAAAAAGCTTAAAGTGTCTAAACCATGTTCAACCACCACATCCTCGCAAGAAAAACCCGCGCGTGTGGTCCATTCGAGATAAACATCGGTTTGATAAACCGTGGCACCAAAATTCTTTAAATAGGGGCTGATCTCTTGAGCTTGGGCAAAGAAATGGAGGCTTATTAGAAGGATAGTTACAATGCTTTTCACAAAGTTTTACTGTTTATAACGAGATTTTTGACAATATCTTGTTTGCAGGATTATTCCATTTCTTCAAAATGAACTTTACCGGTAGAGAGCTCGTGATAAGCGCTTACTATACCGATCTCCTTATGCTCTAATTTTGCTTTTAAATATGGACTCAACTTTTTGATTTCTTCAACCGAATTATTCGCATTCGCGCGAACTACCATTTCTAAATTTTCTGCTGCGGTTCGATGCTCCGGTTTGGGGTAACATCCGCAATTTGAAGCCACTTGTTGTATTTTAGAAGTTACTGTGTGAATATTTTCATCCATCACATTGGCAAGTGAAAGACTCACAGCCCCGCAATCTGAATGACCTTTCACCACAATGAGCTTCGCACCTAGTTTTTTAATGGCAATCTCTAAACTACCGATGATTTCAGGGCTGATGATGTTGCCTGCAATTCGAATGGTGAGCAAATCACCCAAACTTGCGTCAAAAAGCAATTCAGGAGAAGTCCTGCTATCAATACAGCCCACCAAAACCGCCATAGGATTTTGACCGAGCGCTGTAGCACTCACCTGATGCAAATGGTATTTATCGGTCCATCGACCGTTTACAAACCGATCATTTCCGATTTTTAGCAAATCCAGAATTTCAGAAGGTTTTAGCTTCTGTTGTCTTTCTTTATCGAGCACATTGATGAACTGGATGTAGTCGTGCAATTGATATTCCTGTTTCAAACCAAGTATATTCAATTGGATGCCTCTTTCAGGTGCAACCACATTCTTGAAATCATCGATAATTTCCAGTACATCGTTGTCGATATAATTGGCATTGCTCGCATCTATGATTACTTTGGTATCATTTGGCACTCCCCAAAGTGTTTCTTTAATCGAAGCCTTATTGAAAAAGGAAACCTGATTGGGCAATTCTATTCGAACCACTTCTCCTATGTGCAATGTGTCTTCCTCACGAACAAATGGGTTTCTAAAATTGCTCATCAAAATCTGAAAAACACTCACCAGCAAGCCCATAATGACTCCAATAAGCAAATCGGTAAAAACAATGGCCAGGATGGTTATAATGAACGGTAGGAACTGCGCCCAACCGCGTTTGTACATATCTTTAAAAAGAGAAATTTGCGCCAACTTATATCCCGTAATCAACAATATGGCAGCTAAAGAAGCTAAGGGAATCAGATTTAACACCTGACTGATAGCCAGCACGCTGATAAGCATAAAAATGCCATGCAATATGGTT
>JBIIVF010000191.1:0-3755 GCA_044339595.1 Bacteroidia bacterium | reverse complement strand
TTGCTCGAATTTTTAAAGGGATTGATTGCCCGTGAAGGCGTTACTTCGGCTAAAGAAATGGGAAAAATCATGCCCAAGGCGATGGCTGAATTAGGAGGGACGGCAGATGGAAAGTCGATTTCTGCAGCCCTTAAAACCTTGTTGCCTTAGCAACGGAGTCTTCGCGACGGCTGATCAGAAATGATTTTCAAGGCGATTTCGTTAAACCCAACTAACGGCTATCATTTTAGTTCCTAAAAGGCTATCGAGTAATTTGGGTTAAACCTTTTGACGTCTAACCAACGTAAATAAAACGGGAACTTCTGTTTCATCCGGTATCTCTTTGAGGTTCACGCCAAAGAAAACCTGATAGACTCCACTTTGAGGTACGTCTAACATCAGCACGGCCGTTACATCCGAAGAATCCGTTTTAAACTCCGCTATTTTTTGAAACTGCAAATCAAAAACCTGTATGCTTGCCTTGGCCCCCTGGCTGTTATGGGTCATGGTAAATAAGTAGTCAAAGCCCTTTTCTGCTGAAAATTCATAATTATACCATTTTCCGTCTTTGAGCGGGAGATCCTGACTTTTTACAAACCTCCACTGAATGGATGGATTGATCTCTTTGATTTGAGCGAATGACATGAAAGAGAGCAAGAGTGCGAAAATGAGCAGGAGCGTTTTTTGCATAACTTTTATGGTCAATTTTTATACCACTTTGATTTAAAGATGAAAAATCAGGAAATGGGTTGTCCGGATTACAGCATTTTTCGGGTAAACCAAAAGGTTCCGAATGGAAAAAGTCCTGCGAAAACAGCCAGTGCTCTTTTGGTGAGGGGCCATTTCATGTCAGCACTGTAGGTAGCAATCACTGCCATGTACCATACAAAAAGAATTCCATGGGCCCAACCGGTATATTTCACAGCTTCAGGTATTCCTGCCATGTATTTTAAAGGCATGGCAATTCCCAGCAATAGGATAAAGGAAACGCCTTCCAGATGCGCGATTTTTTTAAAATAGTTTCTTCTGCTTAGGTCGGTCATATTGGCTGCGAAAATACCACTAGTAGCTAAAAATACTAACGCTGAGATTTAATTTGTTAGATAGAATAGTTCACAAAAAAAT
Organism: Bacteroidia bacterium; assembly: GCA_044339595.1. Taxonomy (GTDB): domain Bacteria; phylum Bacteroidota; class Bacteroidia; order NS11-12g; family UBA9320; genus CAZTGZ01. The sequence goes on along the minus strand of JBIIVF010000191.1, from coordinate 2,651 downwards.
GCCGGATTGATTACTCAATCCGGCAAGCTTAAAAAGAAACGGGGGTTTCAGGGTTTTCGAGGGTTATTGGTCTTTTGGCTTTGGGGTTTTGGCATTAAATCCGAAGGAAAATCCAAATCTCCAGCCATTTCTACCGGGAGAAACATAAGCGTTCAGCGGGATATTGAGTTTGCCGCTTTTGATGGTTTTACCAAAAGCCAGAACGAGGCCGGTATTGAGGTAAGCATCTCCTTTGCTGTCCATACGGTATTCAATCGCAGCACCGTCAGGAATAATCGCTTCATCGGTGATTTTGATCCATTGATTAGAGGCATCTACAAAACCACGACTCCTGGAACCAACCGCGAAGGTGGGGCCGAATGCAAACTCGAAACCGTTGACGTTGTTTCTTAAACCGTTCATAACCGTAAAGCTAGGGATGAACAATCCTTGATCGATCCCGGTAACCATGGGTATAAATTCTACCAAGGCTTGATAATTTCCTTCATTGAGGTATTGTTTTTCGAATTGATATCCAAATTGTGAAAGCACCGGATAGGCGGCATATCCTCCCTGATTGATGGGTTTGTTGAGGATTTCACCGTTGAGTCCGGTCAGAATGGTGAATCCCATTCTTGGGCCTGAAAGGCGTAAAGCAATGTCGTCCGGATTGTTCAAGCTGCTTTCATAACTGCTCTTTTTAGAAAGTTTATCGGCCACCGTTTGTTCAATGGGTAAGCCAAACATTTCTTTTAACGCATATTCAGTCATGATGGGGAGCTCTTTGGGCAAGTTGAGGTACTGTTTTACCACCGACTTCTCCATACGGCCGGTTTTCATGTCTAACTGACGAATGGTAAAGATCAATTGGTCTCCAAAAAGTTCGAGACTACCTGAGATCACTTTTTCGGCTTTCAGTTTTTCTCCAACTTCGGTCATGCAGGTTTTACCGAAACATTGCAACATGTTGATTTTTTCTTTGTCGCTGATATATTTGATATCGTAGCGATCAATCACTTCATGCTTATTGAGTTTTTCGAGTTCAATTCTCACCAGATTGCCGAGTTGTTCAGGTTTGATATCGAGCCCTTGAACGTCAAAATTTAAGACTGCGGTGATGGGTCTTTCCTGGGCATTTGCGGTAATACCCCACATAAGGATAATGATTAGGATGGTCAGATTTTGAATAGACGATTTCATATTTTTTCTATTTGTTGGTACAAATCAACAACCGGATGAGGACTCATTTGGTGCACCATAAAGGTTTTTTGCAACTATGATTTGCATTTTTTAGGCTAATTTGGCTGTATAAGGTGATTCAGTTGCATTTTTTGCAACTCATCCGTTTGCAAATGCTTATTTATTCTAGTTTGTCATCCGGATGTCTGAAAATTTCCTAAATTGCCATTGAATTATGACCCTACAAGAAGCCCTATTAGCCAAATTGAAAAGCCATTTATCTGATCATTTGAAATTAGCGGATGAATTAGGTGATTTGCTCGACATTAGTACCGACAGTGCCTATCGCAGACTGCGCGGTGAAACGTCCTTGAGCATTGATGAAGTAGCCATCATTTGCAGCAAGTACCGGATATCCTTTGATTCCCTTTTAAATGACAAGCCGGGTATCGCCACCTTTCATTACAACCCATTGTTTGCAGGAGAGATGAATTTTGAGAGTTATTTGCTCTTAATCCTGGGAATGCTGCAAAAGATGCAACAATCAAAAGGGGAGATCATCTATGCTGCTGAAGATGTTCCGGTAATCAGAAGTCTGAGTTATCCCCGATTGGCCCAGTTTAAGATTTATTACTGGCTTAAGTCGGTTTTAAATGATAATACCATCACTCAAAATCAATTTGAATTGGGGATACTCCCTGAAAAATACAATGCCATTTGTGACCAGATTCGCATTGCCTATAATCAGGTATCCAGTGTTGAAATCTGGACGGAGGAAACTTTGTATAGCACGTTGAAGCAAATAGAATTCTTTTGGCAAACCGGTAAATTCAAATCAAAGGATGACGCTATGAGTGTATGGGAGGATATGTGTTTGGTAGTAAACGATTTAAAAATGGCTGCCGAAAACGAGACCAAAGATCCGGATATGCAGAATGGAACCACCTTTAAATTATATGATTGTGAGGTGCTCGTCGGAAACAATTGCATCATCCTGCAGGCAGGATCCTGGAAACGCACTTTCATTTCCTACAATTCTATGAATTCTCTGAATACCGAAGACGAGGCATTTAATGATGAAGCCAGCCAGTGGATGCAGAATCTAATTAAAAAGTCGAGTTTAATGAGTGGGGTGGGAGAGAAACACCGCTTTAGATTTTTTAAACTGATGTCGGATCGCTTGCAACATACGCTGGATGTGCTGAACAGTGATCCATTTTAAGATATTCATATGAAAGTTGCTTGCTGGATATTTTGCTCGATATTTTCTGTTTTATTATTTTCTTGTTATAAAGATAAAACTTCAGAAGAGCATTGTAAAAATCTGATCAATGATCCTGATACTTTCAGTGTAGATAGTGGAGGTGTTTGGGTTCCCAATGCAATTACCCCGAATGGAGATGGCCTCAATGATGTTTTTATTCCTTTTTATGATAACGTAGAAAGTGCAGAATTAAAGGTATTTACAACGGATGGGAAAGTGATTTTTCAAA
>JBIIVF010000061.1:0-14006 GCA_044339595.1 Bacteroidia bacterium | reverse complement strand
TGCCATCCGTAAACAATATGAAACCCAATCCTTTGATCAGGAGTTATACTTGCTTCCCACCGATCTTAGGGTAAAGAAGGGAGATACCATAGCGTGGTCAGGAAATACCGGCGGTTCGGGTGGTCCGCATCTTCATTTCGAAATTAGAAAAAGCAGCAACGATCAGATCATCAACCCTCTGTTTTTTGGAATCAAGGTTAAAGACAACATCGAACCCTTCATCAAAAGCATCCTTTTGGTTCATATTCAGGAGAATACAGCGAATCAAGTCGGATATTACCCGGAAAGATTGAGCCGACAGGCTCCCCCCTTAAAAAAGTCGAAAGAAGTATTGCAATTGCCCCCGGGTAAATACGGACTGGCTTTGAGTGGGGTAGATTATTTTACAGATTTCGCCTCACGATTGGGTATTAATTACTCGAAATTATATGTGAATGACCGTTTGATATTTAGTCAGGATATAGAGCATTATTTATTTGAAGAAACACGATACATCAACGCCCATCTCGATTATGCCTTTTTGCGTGAAAAAGGGGTTCGATATGCACGATTATTCAATACGCCCTTTAATAAACTGAAATTTAATCGAGCCATTGATAACGGCATTTTTCATGTCATAGCCGGAGATACTTTAACCATAAAAGCTGTTGTAACAGATTATGTTGGTTTGAAGGACAGTCTTGTGTTTCGCGTTCATGGAAATGTAACCGCTAAGTTGGGTGCATCCAAACCCACTGAATATGCCCGGCATTGGAAAGTGAAGGGAAATGCAGAGAACAAATTGGATATGGGTTCCTTCAGGGCCGTGGCATCACCGGGCAGTATTTTGGCCAATGCGCAAATAGGATATGAGCAAAGAATTGCTCCCACTGGCGCATTGTCTGCCATGCATTGCTTGTATGGGGCGAAGATTCCATTATTTAGAGCGATGCAAGTATCTCTGAAGCCGGAGAAAACAATCCCTGATCCAACCAAGTATGTCGTGATTTACAAAGATCCTGCTACCGGTTGGATTCAATGCGAAAACGGCAAATATCTCAATGGATGGGTTACCGCAAGCTCTAAAAATATTGGATTCTATTATTTGATGGCCGACAGCACAAAACCGGCCGTGGTATCGCATGCCTTAGGGCGAAACCTCAGGTTTAGGATTTCGGATAACCTGAGTGGAATTGCAGGATGGAACTGCACCGTAAATGGACAATGGATTTTGCTTGAATATGATTACAAAAGTGGTAATCTATGGGGAAGCATTCCAAAATCAATCGCTGCAGGCAAACATGCTTTGGAGTTGGTTGTTCAAGATAAGACAGGGAACACAAACATCATTAAAAGAAACATTCAATTATGAGCCAATCGAACATCAAAGGAGCCAAGGCTCCAAATTTTTCAGCTAAAATTGAAACCGGCAAAACGGTTTCACTTGCGGACTTTTCCGGTAAAAAACTTGTGTTGTATTTTTATCCTAAGGATGATACGCCGGGTTGCACTGCAGAGGCCTGTGACTTGAGAGATAATTATCATCGCTTCATTGAAAAGGGGTATGCAATTTTGGGCGTGAGTCCGGATGATGAAAAAAGTCACACCAAATTTATCAAGAAGTTTGATCTTCCTTTCAGCTTATTGGCCGATACGGATCATGCCATTGCGGAAGCCTATGGGGTTTGGGTTGAGAAAAGTATGTATGGCCGAAAGTACATGGGAGTGGCGCGTACCACTTTTATTATCAGCGAGGATGGGATGATTGAAGAAGTGATTGAAAAGGTCGATACAGCAGCGCATACCGCACAGATTTTGTTTTAATCGAGGAATATGGCCAAACAGCCTATTCTAATTTTTCACGGCGCTTTGGGGGCGGCTTCTCAGTTCACCCGAATTGCGGAATTTCTGGATTCAATGGGTGAAATATGCAAGGTTATTGAATTTGAAGGGCATGGTCATCAACCATTAAATCATGAATTCTCCATGTCAGCATTTGCGGATCAAGTGAAGGATCAAGTGAATGCCTGTGAAGAGAAGCCCCTTGTTTTCGGATATAGCATGGGAGGATATGCCGCTTTGTTGGCCTCGCTTTCTGGGGCCTCGATGGCCGGTCTTATCACTTTGGGGACAAAGATGCTATGGACGCCTGAAATTGCCCAAAAAGAGAGAAGAATGCTCAATCCGGAAAAGTTGATGGAAAAAGTGCCTGCTTTTGCTAAGGAATTGGAAATGCGTCATCAAAGTTTACCTTGGACGAATTTGTTGGAAAGAACAGCGGATATGATGACCACATTGGGAGACCATCCGCCTTTGAAGGATGAAAATCTTCAAAGGATTCAAATTCCGGTGTTGTATGCCCTGGGTGATCGAGATGAAATGGTGTCTGCCGAGGAGACCATTCATGCCTATCGTCAAACGCCGGGCGCGGCATTCAGCATATTGCCGGGAACGCGACATCCCATTGAAAAACTAGATCCGGAATTGATGTATTTTTTGATTCAGCAGTGGAGAAAAATGGCGGCTAGATATCCCACCATTCAAAAAGTTTCGTAATCATTTTGTCTTCTTCACGGGCCACTTTTTCGTCGGCTTTGATGAGTTTGAGGGCAAAACGGATAAAATCGAGTCTTTCTTTAGGAGTAGATTCACGGTAAAAGGCTTCGGCAGCTTTTTTCATGTGGGCAACATATTCGTTCTTCGGAAGCGTGCTTAACACCTCAATTTCGCTATCGAAATTTCCTCCAAACGGGAATTGTTCCTGCAGATAATCCACAATGACCAACCCTTCCGCCGGATTAAAATCCCCATCGGTTTCAGACAGAATGGATAAGATATGAAAACCTGCGATGTCTTTGTTTAACATGGGTGTTTTTCGTAGTTTTACGGTTCAAATGTAAAAATAAAAATGAAGTATCCTAAGATCATTCCATTCCTTTTTGCCCTGATATGGATCAGTTCGGTCAAAGCACAGGATTTCGGAGCTGCACTTATCGCTGGCACTACCTTCTCGCAAGTGGATGGAGATCGTTTTGGCGGATACAATAAAATGGGTTTAACCGGGGGGGTAGAAGTCAATCGCGCCATTAATGAGCAATGGACAGGCGCCTTTCAGATATTGTACATCGATAAAGGCAGTCGTCGCAAGATCACTGAGGAAGACCTATTGCGTGAAATTTTTATTCTCAAGTTCAGTTATTTAGAAATGCCACTTTTAGCCACTTACCGAACCGGAGACCTATCTTTCTTTTTTGGTCCATCCATTGGCATTTTACTCAATGCCAAAAGAGATACCGGTTTGGGTTTTATCGAAATCGACGACATTAATAAAACGGAAATCGCTACCCGGTTGGGAGCCACTTATCACTTCAGCGATCAATGGTCCTTTCATTTAACCCATGCTTCCTCTTTGTTCAGAATCGGCAATCCTTATCAAGGCGGCATTTATCTCTTCACCCGCAATGGTTTGTACAACCGCCTTTTTAATGTCGGATTTTCCTATTCTTTGTTTGAGAAGAAGTAACCCGCATCCCTTATCTAACCACGACTTTTGATCGCTCAACCATTAATCATTTATCATTCACCACTAATCATTATTTCTCACTCTACTCAGATTCGTTATTTTTGCACAAATTTTAGGAAATGAGACAGATTCAGTTCAGAGAAGCCTTGCGTGAAGCCCTGCAGGAAGAAATGAGAAGAGATTCTTCCGTATTGTTGATAGGAGAAGAAGTAGCAGAATATAACGGAGCCTATAAAGTAAGTGAAGGTATGTTGGCCGAGTTTGGTGAAAACAGGGTGGTAGATACCCCCATTGCTGAATTGGGTTTTGCAGGCATCGCCGTTGGGGCTGCCATGAACGGGCTTAGACCGGTAGTGGAGTTTATGACCTTTAACTTTTCGTTGGTGGCCATTGATCAGGTAATCAACGCTGCAGCTAAAATGAACAGCATGAGTGGCGGTCAATTCACTTGTCCGATGGTGTTTCGCGGACCCACCGGTTCAGCAGGCCAATTGGGTGCTCAACACAGTCAAAACTTTGAAAACTGGTATGCCAACACACCCGGATTAATTGTGGTGGTGCCATCCAATCCGTATGATGCGAAAGGTTTGCTTAAATCTGCCATCCGCGATAATAACCCGGTCATTTTCATGGAATCAGAACAAATGTATGGTCTGAAATGGGAAGTGCCCGAAGAAGAATATTCATTGCCTTTGGGTAAAGCCCATGTGGTTCAGGAAGGCAGCGATGTGACCATCGTTACTTTCGGTAAAATGATGCGCGTAGTGGAAGTTGCCGTGAAGGAACTAACTGCTTCCGGCGTGTCCGTTGAAGTCATTGACTTACGCACGGTTCGTCCGATTGATTATGATACCATGCTTCAATCTATCAAGAAAACCAACCGCATGGTGGTTGTGGAAGAAGCCTGGCCGCTCGCTTCGATTTCATCTGAAATTGCTTATTGGATGCAAAAAGAGGCTTTTGACTACCTCGATGCCCCTATAAAAAGGGTTACGAGCAGAGATGTGCCGTTGCCATATGCACCTACACTGGTGGAAGCCTATCTGCCGAATGTTAAAAGGGTGGTAGACGCGGTAAATGCCGTGATGTACAAAGGGTAGTCGAAAACTGCATCTGACGCAGTTCATAAGTAGGAATGAGTATATATTTTACTCAATTCCGCATGGCTCATTTCTGCCGGCATAGTTAAAAACTATGAACCACAACGACGAAGTCAGAGACTTCGCCGAACATCCGGGAAATAGTCAAGAACCTGAAGTTCTTACGACTTATAAAACAACCATTTCAGCAATTCCCCATACGTAGCCTTTTTGCCGTACATCAAAATTCCTGTGCGGTAGATTCTTCCTGCTACCCATATCGTGCCGATAAAAAATGCAATCAACAACAACATCGAAAGTCCTAATTCCCAAGCTTGTGTAGGGAAAGACATAAACGGTATGCGTACCATCATCACCACCGGACTCGTAAAAGGAATAATGGAGAGCCAAAATGCCATGGGGCCGTTCGGGTCGCGCATCACCACGGAGGTTGATAGCACAAATGCCAGTACCAAAGGCAAGGTAATGGGCAACATAAATTGTTGGGTTTCTGTTTCATTATCCACCGCTGCACCCACCGCCGCAAACAAAGCGCTGTAAAGAAGATATCCACCGGCAAAATAGAAAATAAACGTCAGTGCAATCAAGGGAAGGTTCAATGATTTAAATCCGGCAAACAATTGCTGCATATCACTCACCGGCATTTGTTGTGCTGCCTGCCCCATTTGCTCTAATTGCTTCATATCCGGCAGTTGATCTTGCGCAAAAGACATGGAGATTACAGAGATCAGAATACCACTCAGGGCAATCCAAATGATGATTTGTGTGAGACCCACAGCGGCAATTCCCAATACTTTACCCATCATCAATTGAAAGGGTTTTACCGACGAAACGATGACTTCCACAATTCGATTGGTTTTTTCTTCGATCACGCCACGCATCACCTGCACCCCATAGAGAAAAATGAAAAAGTAAATCGCTCCGGCCAAGACCATACCGATGATGGTAAACAATTCTGAGCTGCTGTCTTTGAGGGTGCCATCTTTTTCGACTTTATAGGCAAGCACTTGGATGTTGCTGCTCACCGAGTCGAGCAGCGTTTTGGAAATACCATAATCTTCCATTCGCATTTTTTCGTAGGCATCTTCGAGATTACCTGATATGATGCTTTTCGATTGCAAAGACAGATTTTCTGATGATTTAACTTTTACCATTCCTTTGGCAGGATCAATGGAAGCCGGAATCTCCAATACACCGTCGTACACTTCGAGGTTGGCCTCTGTCGAATCCGTAAAAATGAATTTCAAATTTTCGCTGTCTTGCAATCGGCCTTTCAGCTTTCCGGAATGATCTACCACGGCAAATTGTTTTTCTTCACTGCCAATGTTTTCATTCACGGTAAAATAGATGATCACTGCATAAAAGGCGGCAATGAGTATGGGCCCCAAGATGGTCATGATGAGGAATGACTTTTTCATCACCCGACTGGTGTATTCGCGTTTGGTAATCAGGAGTATCTTTTTCATGCGTTGTCTCTGTTAACGGTTTGTATAAAAATTTCATTCATGGCAGGCACGATCTCACGGAAAGCGTGAATTTGTACCTTGCCTGCAATCCGGGAAACTACCTCCATCGATGATTGCGAGGGCATGAGAAGGACAATCGCTTGTGTATTCCCGTTGGGCAATAGGCTGGTCTCCACCAAATTGGGTGGTTCTTCCTGCAGGGTGCCGCTATATTCGATGGCCACTTTGTTTTCACTGAAGCGATTTTTGATCTCTTTAACAGATCCATTCAGTACCAGTTGTGAGCGGTTGATCATGGCTATATGATCGCAAATTTCTTCTACCGATTCCATGCGGTGGGTACTAAATATGATGGTCGCCCCTTCTTTTCTGAGTCGAAGAATTTCTGATTTGATTAATTCAGTGTTGATGGGATCAAAACCTGAAAAAGGCTCATCTAAGATGATCAGTTCCGGATTGTGAATCACGGTGGTGATGAACTGAACTTTTTGTTGCATGCCTTTGCTCAGTTCCTCAATTTTTTTCTGTCTCCAACTCTGGATGTCAAATCGTTCAAGCCATGCATTGGCGCGGTTTCGGGCTTCATCGGCCGGGATGTCTTTGAGTCGGGCGAAATAAACGATCTGATCAAGCACGGTCATTTTCTTGTATAAACCACGCTCTTCCGGTAGATATCCAATTCCTGAAATGTGGCTTCGGTCTAAGGTTGAACCCTTGAATAGAATTCGACCTGAGTCTGCGGCTGTGATTTGATTGATGATGCGGATGAGGGACGTTTTTCCTGCGCCATTCGGTCCAAGCAACCCAAAAACAGAATGTTCCGGAACATCGAATGTAACCCCATTCAGTGCCACATGAGATGTATAGGATTTAACTACGTTTTCTATGTTTAAAAATGCTGACATGGGGTAAAACTATCCTAATAAAAGAGAATTTGAAGCTACTTATAGGTAAAATTCGACAAAAGTGGAGATTTTTGTTATCGGATAACGGTTATCGCTTCGAGGGCTTGCTCAGTTTGGCAAATGAGAGAGGTTTCATTCAACGCAATGCGGGGGCTTCTTGGTCTATCGTAAATATGATTAAAGCACAAGCCGCCAAATTGCGTAATAACCTGTTTTAAGGGAAGTAAATTTTTTCTAGGGTACCATCAACAAATTCCAAAACCAATCGATAGATTTAGTTTTGTATCTCCTCCAGTGGTATCGTAATTACCTTTTGTCGGTCTTCTGGAACGAGTTTAACCACATGCATACCCGCAGCAAGTAAAATCACCCTATGATTAAAAGCATCTTTTGAGGTTATATTATATCACTGATTATCTCCACCACTGCGACCAAAGGCATTGATAAGTTCGAGTGTCCCTGAGGCCGCAAGCTTACCGGTGCCGGTGCAAGGCCTTCTTGTTCCGCTTGGTTAAAAATTGTTGCGCAACACATTGTCAAGATTGAATAATAATTTTTTTCCCATCCGAGAATGGTCTGCCGATATTAACTGCTAAATCCGAAATTTATTTCTGGGTTAAGGGGTTTTTAAATATCCGAGCGCTTTTCAGTCGTACAAATTATTTCATTTATATTTCGGCGGTAAATGATGATCAACAGACGATGTTAAAAATACGGTGACTTCGCAAGAACCAATATATGAACACGCATTTCTCGGTCTTGGCTGTGCCAATTCCCTTATTGTGCTTGCCCTTCATAGGCACAATCTATTACAACACAAGCGTGTGATCGTTTTTGAGCCGGATCTCAAGCTACAAAATGACAAAACCTTTTGCTTTTGGTTAACGCCGCTGGAATTGGAAGGTTATGCCCTGAGTGATTTGGTGAGTTGCTCCTGGGGACAAGTGATTTTTAATGGCCAGGAGGCACAATCGCTTGGCGACAAAAGATACTACTATCTGCGCTCTGAGGTGCTTTATGCCCATACCAGGAAAATTCTGGAATCATACAGTTATGAATGGAAGAAGGAAGCCATATCAGAAATCCCTGAAGGACTGGCTGAGTATATTTTTGATTCGAGAACACCAGCATTTGTAAGTTCAGACAACAATCAACTTTTAGTTCAGAGCTTTTATGGATGGGTAGTAAGATCTAAAAATTCGGCCTTCGACGCCACTACATTCACCATGATGGATTTTAGGATTGCACAAAATGGCCAAACACAATTTATGTATGTTCTGCCTTTTGATTCGCATACCGCCTTGATTGAATCCACCCGTTTTGGTACCCAGATCATTACTAAAACAGAAGCAGAATCTCTCATAGCAGATTATCTAAAACAGCTCTCCACAGGTTATGAAGTCCTTGAAATGGAATCAGGGGTGATACCGATGGCCATGGTAAAAACGCCGAAGCCCGCAAATACAAAACATATACCCACCGGCGCTGTTTTCGGGCAAGTAAAACCAAGCACAGGGTACTCTTTTGAGCGTAATTTACGTGATGCTGAATCCATAGCGCTTTCTTTGAGTGAAAAAAAGTCGCCCATACAACGCAGAATTTCTTCAAATCGCTTTGTCTACTACGACCAACTTTTAATTGATGTTCTAAAATCATCACCGGAAAAAGGGAAAAGTGTTTTCTGGGACTTACTAACCAGAAATAAGGCAAAAGATCTGCTTTGTTTTTTAGATGAAAAAAGTCACCCTAAAATGGAGTTCATAATTTTGTCAGCTTTGCCCTTTGGTCTATTCTTTCAGGCAGCGCTTCGGGATGTATATTGCAGAATCAGCAAGAGCTCTTTTAACATTTCTGCGGCTTTAATCATAGCTGTTATAGCCATTATTTTTCAAGAAATCGGAGCCATACAATCTTTAAACGCACTTTGGGTGCTGGGCTTTGTGATAATTGGATTGCCCCATGGCGCTATAGATCATTTGCATCAACTGGGACCATACACATCTATCGATTTAATCAAATACACCGCGAAATATTTGGCCATTGGATCTTTGATGCTCTTGCTTTGGGAACTTTCGGCCGACTTCGCGCTGATTTTTTTTATTTTATTCTCTGCATGGCATTTTGGACAGGCTGATTTCGAAATATGGCGACCAAAAGAATCAAAAATTTTTGCATTTTTATGGGGATTATTCACTTTGGCTTTTATTTTATTCAGTCATCCTGCTGAACTTCAAGAGATTCTGCTTACCCTGAATCTATCGGTTTTTGATCCGGCGATGGTTCAAAATGTACCATTTACTTTCCTGCTTCCTGCTTCTATGGTTTTAGCAGGTTTCTTCTTGTATATAATTCGTTCATGGGCATTGTTTCAAAGTGTAATCATGCTTCTCATTGGAACACAGTTGCCTCTGCTGGTAACTTTTGCTATCTTTTTCATTTTTCAGCATAGTGTAAATGGCTGGAAGCAACTTCGCAAAATTCTTTATATCAAACCCTTCAACATGTGGGTGGCCGCTTTGCCATTCACTTTGGGTGGTATTGTTCTTATGATTTCATATCTTTACTCAGATTTTCAACCGAATTGGGGTGCTGTTTTTATATTTCTATCTGCGCTGAGTTTGCCTCATGTATATCTGATGCACCAAAGTTATCAAACAGATTAACCTTTCTTCCATACAAGCACTCATTTAAATGTTAGAAAGGTTTAAATAATATTATTACTAATAAAAATTATAACACTAAATATTAGTACTTATGGCTCATTAATGTTTTTGTTAAATGAGTAGTTTAAACTCGCGCAAATAAAATGAAGTTGAATAAAATTATATCGATTGGATCCGTATGCTCCACCTTCAAGCAGTCTATAGCCAATGTTTCCTTGAAGGTTTTTAGTGAAACTATATCTTCCGCACAATGAAAGGTCAATTGCTCTGCCTTTACTTGCCGCTATACCTTCTCCAAAGAAATCAATACCCATTTTTTGAGATATATCCCAATTGGCTAAAAAATTGATAAGAGGAGCGAAACCAATACTAAAGTTTTCACTTAAAAGATCTTTATTCTTCAAAGAGACTCCTGCATCTCTAATTTTTACTGACCATCCAAGACCAATTTTAAAATTGTCTTTATGTATTATTCTTCGATTATAAGTAAAGCGATAAGAATTAAACTTGTAAATGGCTACTATTGGTAAGTTAGCTTTAAAGGTTTTACCCTGAAATTTTATATCGTTTTCTATTGTTTCAGTTTCTACGATTTTTAAGGGAGCCCAAAGTAATGAAAAGTGATTTTTCCCATCTGATAAATAACCAGCACGTAACCTCAAAAATGGACTAACTGGAGTCTTAAAATCATTTTTCATAGAAAATAACGTTCCATTGTTTCCGTTGCGTACATCATTAATTCCTGTAAAGAATGCTCCTGATTCAAGATTAACAAAAGGCTGAGCATTCATAGCCAAATTGGAATTCAAACAAATAAAAAGAATCCAAAATCTTGACTGGTAAATAAGCTTAGAAATCAAATGATTCATATTGAGTGCTTTTTTTTATGCGTGTTGATTAATGTTTTTTAGCTTTTCGCGAACAGCCGATGGTTGGAATTTACAGAAGACTGAAGCTCAAACTTACTCTAAATAAAGAAACTTAAAGCTCCAAATTATGAAAAATGGCTTTTAACTGCGCGCTGCTATCTGCGGGTCTGTTAAACGTATTGTTTCATCACTTCTCAAATTTGGATATTTTTCCAGATCGATTGAATTTATGCGTTTCACCCTGTATTTGAAATTCCTTTTGTGCCTGATAACAAAATTGACACCCATGCTGTCCCAATTATTTAACAAGGTAAAGTCATTGTAAAATCTATCAGCAACCAAAACACTATTCCTGCCTATAGGTAGATCGTAGACCGCTTTATTGTCTGCTGTTTTGCCGTCAGTGATATTCACATACACTGGTAAACCGCCATCATAATCAAGCAACGTATGCATTTTTACCGCTCCTTTAGATGTCTTGTATTTAGCTCGATCATACAAACTCAAACAAAGACCTATGGTTGTAGAATCTAGCAATAGAATTTTCGATTTAATCTTGAATTTTCGTCTTCTAAAATCAGGATGCTGTCCTATTTGATTCAGCAAGTGATAATAATACTTCCTGAACAGTTCAAAATCCCGTCTTTCATTTTGATAACTAATGGTAGATTTTGAAGGCGCATGATCAATTCCTAAGTGATTTAAATTACCTGTTGCTGATCTAAGGCCATAGCTGATATCCCTGACTGATTGACTTTTAGCAAATTGACAAAACAGCATGGATACAAAATGGGTCCAACTATTATATCCCTTATTGTGCTTGTCGGTTTGGAGTTCCTTTACAATACTGTTGAACTTTTGTCTGTCAAGTTGTGAAATTATCTGAGAAAACAACGTTAATTTGCTCATCTGGAAGGCTGGTTTTTTGTTCAAACTCAAAGGTATCCTTTGAGATTAAAATTGCCTTCCAGATTTTTTATCACAAGAACGCTATTGCTATTTGGTTTCTTTATGTTTGTCGTACATCATTTGACAAACCTTATCCATTGCTTTAAAAATTGTAGTGTCGAAATTAGAAGCTTTTGTCAGGCTAGTTAAGGTTACAACAGCGTTGTATAAAATAGCGTTGTCTTGTCGCCCAATGCGTTCTATAAAATTTATTTTATTACTTCCCTTTGGTGAATCTGAAACGATTACTTCTTCCGTATTCGTGTCTATTGCAAATAATTTGTTATTCATTCCTCTTTAATTTGTTTTATGAATTATTAGTGTAAATGGCATCGTCCGTTAGAATTAGTTGTCCTGTTTTTACATCTTGCGCCTTTCTTTGTTGTTCCTGTGCAATGGCTCGAAGCAGTTGAAGTCTTTTTTGTTGTAGAAGGAGATTGAGTTACAGTTGTCTTGCCTTCGCAACAATTATTACCTACTTTTTTATTATGAACTTTACAATAGCAACTATTTGATTTACTTCGATTGCATTTTTGACAAAGTAACTGAATATTTGAGGCGTCACCTTTACCGCCACAAGAATATGGTGTGATATGGTCATATTCTAAGCTTTGAGAACCGCCACAGCATTGGCATACGCCACCGTCTCTCGCAAAAACAATCTTTTTTGTTGTTTCTGAAATATACCGACTCTGAGAAAAACAACAAATACTGAATAAAAGCAGTGTGAAGATTAAGTATAATTTTTTCATTGTAACTTTTGGGGTTAACGTCAATGTGAATGATTGTGTTTTCTGTTCAATACGGTTGCCTACAACGTCAGTTCGTCTAAAAACCTCCTGCAAAATACATCAATATTTCAAAAGCAGATGAATTGAAGCCTTTGCATCCTAAAGTTTAGAAAAGCATGAATTTGGTTCATGAATCGTTTTTGAGTGTTTATTGGGCTTATAGGGGTCACTAAATGAACCCCAAAGGCAATAAATTGGGTCAGAAATGCCCCTAATCTTTCTTTTTCAATAATGTTGAAGAGACGGCGCAGGCATGAAAGCCACCATGATGAACCCTACATCAGCAGACGCTCTTTGAATTCCTTTTTTTTAGCGATGTAATAAAAACCCAATTGTCATTTTATGATGCCATAGGGATGCTCAACGATGGCTTGTATCGTACTGAAAAAAGTTGACACTTTTTTAGTTCTAAATCCTGTTACAAGTTAACACATTTTTTCCACGCCCTATTACATCTTTCCTTCCCTTTCCCAAATTGTATACCCGAAACTTTATTGTGCAAATACGCCTTGCCAATGGAGATATTTGCGTACCCTTTTTTCGGGTATCTCAAAAGCAAACAAATTAATTATAAAGATGATTTCTATTTTTCTTTATCCCAATCAGGTCCCATTCCAAGTTCATCGGGGGAGACCCCGATGGGTGAAAAATAAAAGAGAATTTGAAGCTACCTTTAGGTAAAATTCGACAAAAGCACAGATTTTTGTTATCGGTTAACATATTATTGTCGCATGAAAAAAATCACTTTGCTCCTTTTGGTCTTCTCCATCACTTTATTTTTCTCTTGTGATGACGACGATAAAAAGCCGGATCTACCGGAAACTCCAACGGAAGATATTGTTGAATTGAGCACGGATTACGGCAAAATGTATCTCTGGTTGTATAAGGAAACTCCTTTGCATCGCAAGAACTTTTTCGCCTTGTTGGATAGCGGGATTATTGAAGGAACAGAATTTCACCGCGTGATCAAAAATTTTGTGATTCAGGGTGGAGATCCGTTGAGCCGGGATTCTATCAGAACCAATGATGGCACCGGCGGACCTAGCTTTACGGTACCCGCAGAAATCGACAGTACCAGATTTAAGCACAAATACGGTGCGATTGGTGCCGCAAGAAAGGCAGACGGGGTGAATCCGCTCAGGGCAAGCAGTGGAAGTCAGTTTTATATTGTGGTAAACAAAAGCGGTCAAAAATCTCTCGACGGTGCTTACACTGTTTTTGGTGAGGTGATAAAAGGCATGGAAGCAGCGGATAGCATCAGCAATGTTCCCAAAAATGGTTCAGATTTGCCCAATCAACGTATCCCGATGAACTTCAAAATTTTAAAGAAAACCAAAGCTGAAATCGAATCTGAATTTGGATTCAAAGTGGAATGATTTTCTGTTATCTAATCTAAGAGTTTGATGACCTATTGGTCCAATCCATGTAATTCCGATATCAAATCAGGCGCACGAATCATTGCAAAATATGGCTTGCGGGTGGGGAATGGCCTTATTTGTCTTTTCGTGATCCGCTTGGTTATGGAGGCGTGAAAACAAGTTATCCCATTGAGTAGATAAGAAAGCGATGGGCGAACGCCGAACGAACTACTTTTCCTTTTCTTAATATCTAATAACTACCGAACATAAGTAACCTAAATAAATATAAGAAGTGGCTCCCATCGTGGCATTCGCCGAAATAGCCGTAGCGGATAGAAAAGAGAAATGAAGCCTTGACTTTTTTTGCTTCCTTTTTTTTGTCAAGAAAAAAAAGGAAGTGGGGC
>JBIIVF010000060.1:0-14116 GCA_044339595.1 Bacteroidia bacterium | reverse complement strand
GTACCATCGGGAAAACCCCAAAGCCCCCAGGCTTTGAAGGGTTTTTGGATACAAAAAAGCAAACACGCAGTGTCGCTTTCCAATGATTTGGACTCCCCCCCTTTCAGGTTCACTGAAAGTAATCCTGTCTTTTCATTCGTACCATCGGGGTCCCCTGTCTTGATTCGTTTTAATAACCTGTTTTCGAATGCGGGAGACCCCGATGGGTGGGCAAGACAAACCTTATCTTTTTGCCCAGCGAGCATTTGTATTCAAAGGAATAACCAAACTTAAACCCAACTATTATGGCACTTGCTTATGCCTTGCTCACCTTTCATTTCAGAAGCTCAGTTATTAATTCAACTTTTTGATTAATATGGTCGATAACCATTGAAGGTTTTACTTCGTCTTTTGTAAACCCATAAATATCCTGTTGACAATTATAACAATGCACTCCTATTTCATTTGTTTTACCGCACTCACAAATCCACACCTCTTTTTCCTTTGAAGATAATAACTGCTTTTTTGTGGTTCGTTCTCCAATTTCAAAAAACGTTTCTTGAATTAGACTTTTGAGAGTTTGTAAATCTTGGATATCCTGAAATTCGTATGTTGGTTTGTCATACGTTACAATGAGAAGTCCATATTTTTTCGTCTGTAAATTTGAACTTTTCAACAATCCTTCTGTATGACTATAATCAAACAACTTTAACTCCTTGATTATTTCACAGAGTTTTAATGCTATAGATTCATTAGCTCCTGCCAGTGCTTCATACAATAGATTTAACTTTTTATGATTGGATAATCCGTCCAAATACGTGGCAAGTAGCTTATTGGAATTTGCAAAACTCGAATATTGTTTTATGAGAAATGGAAAGACCTCATCCACTTCATTTATAGTGATAAAATCCCAAATTTCATCATTAAGCTCAAGGCTATCCAATTCAGCTTCTTTTATGATTTCCTTTTTTCTCCTCAGTATATTGACACTTTCTGCCCCTACACTCTCAAGCTTTTCTTGAGATTGAGCCAAACTGTCTTTTTTGAGCAGTTCATTTTCAGTAATTACAGCAGTTCCTACCGCAGTCAACATAAACATCGATTTTCCTTTCCCTGATATTTCGTCAAGGTCAATTTTAAGTCCTACAATGCAGTTTGCACCGATTTCATAAGCCGCATATTTTAAGCGCTCTATGGCTTCATTGTAAATGGATGAAATCTGCTTTTGATATGTCTTTGAACGGCCTCCGAAAAAATCAGTTAAGCCACCTAAGAAGTCACTAAAAAGATTTGTTCCTGCAACAACATGAGCAGATACGGGTTTTAAATATTTACTTATTTTTATTCCGTCAAGTGACGAAGTGGTTACCACTAAAACATTTTTTGGATTTGACATTGTTTCCTTATTTAATAGAGAGTTGTACGAGTTTAATGGAGAATCAAAAGATTAAGGTTCTAATTCTTCTATTTGTCGCTTGATTTCATTTCTCATCAAAATCAAATCTTTATACTCAACAATTCCCATACTCTCTTGCGTAGGTTTGTTATTCTTTCTGAAATTGTCCAAATAAAAATCCGCTTCCAAATAATGATTATAGGCATCAAGGGCGTTACCAAGCTTACGTTTCAATCTAGCTTTCAAAACAATGTCTTTGATTTTAATTAATTCGTCATTTATTAAGTGCTCCTTTATCTTCTTGACATTAGATGCCATGTTAATGAATATAACTATCAAGGTTATATTAAGGACAAAAGCGATGATGATAACAATATAGACAAGCATAGTTTATAAATTTAGTAAAATAAATATGACTTACTAATCAAATTAAATAGCCGAATCAAACCCCTATTTCTAAAATTTGCCAAAACACAAATTTGATGCACCATACGTTTGCCCAATAACAGCAAGAAAAGCTTGCTTGCCCCCATTAGGTAAAATAAACAGCTGTGGCATCTACCAACTGTTTTCGCAAGGCAACAATACTTTCAATCCCATTCACATCGAATTTATTGCCGTTAATCTCAATGGAATATTTACCCTTTGAACTGGTTAATTTGGCTATTGTTTTTTTGTTGTTATCGTCAACGATGATATTAAAACTGTTCTTTTGGTCACGATAAGAAATTCTGTCAGCATCAATCTTTTTTAGAGAATTTAACAAAGTTGTCTTTACCGCATGGTATATTTTCAATTCCTCGGCTGTTGTTATTACTACACTTCCATTTTTAGATTCTTGTTCAATCATTTTCGGCATTGCATCTTGAACGGCATTTGAAGTAATTAGATTCTTAATTTTCAACTTAATCTGGTCTGTCATCCTCTTACCTTCCATACGGCAAAAGATAGCCTTAATAAAGTCATCTGAAGGGTCAGATAGTTCGCTGGAAAGTGCTTCGGCAAATCCCTTTAAAAAGTAGATTTCTTGAGCTTCATCGTGTAATTCATTAATATCAATATTGCTCTTGTGTATCTTTGATAAGAAGTCAAATGTAGATTCTTCAATTTCCATTAAATCAATGACCATAAAGGGAACATCGTAAAGTTTCATGTCTTTTGAGGCTTCATTTATGGAATAAAATCTCCATTCTGTTCCATTAGTGAGGATTCCAAACTTTGAACCTTTTGTGTTAATAAAGTAATTATTCAACTGTGAGGCTTCTTTGTCCGTTAATTTTTTGCCGTATTTCTTACATTCAATGATAATTTCAGGTGTTTTACCTCTAACAATTAAACCAATGTCAGCCTTATCATTTTTTTTTCCCCAACCTGCATTGATTTCGGTGGCGATGTCATCAATTCTGCTGTATCCCAGCACTTCTAAAAAAGGCTCAATCAAAACAAATCTGGTTTGAGCTTCATTTGTGCAACGTTCCTCTAACCTCGTAAAATCGAACTTAGAAAAAGACCTCTTAATTGTATTGACAACTTGTTTGTTAACGGGCATAACCAAATATTTATCTCAAATAAAGTCATTCTTTATGACATTCTACAAAAAGTCTATTCGAGCAATGATTATGATAAGAAGATTTTAATTCAAAATGAACGCGAGAAATTTCTGTACACGGGCAGTTGTATACCAGATTCAGTCGCTTTACTTTGATACTGAAGCTGCTACATTTTTACGTACACTAAGTTAAGGCTAAATTTAAAAATTTTTAAATCCTTAACAAAATGAAAGAAACGAGAAACTTTTACAGCAAAGAATTCAAGCAAAAAGCGGTTGAATTGAGCCATGTTCGAGGGAATGTTCAAGAGATTGCGCGGGAGTTGGGTGTTCGTGCAGAATTGATTTATCGTTGGCAAAAAGAAATCAAATTAAACCCTGAACCAGCTTTTGGGGGGAATGGAAAGAAACTGCTGTTTACCTTTTTTGGTTCTGCTTATGCAATGTAATCTTGATGAAAGTAGGCTAATTGCAAAGGGATTGTATTGCTTTATAGGCAATTTCAGAGCCCAACTCGCCAGCTTTAGATAAATCTAAGCATCCGTTAATATTTTGTCCTAATATGAGTTTTAAGAGCCCCCGACTGTAGTAAGCGATTGCATCATTCGGAATAAGCTCAATTACTTTGTTATAATCTGTTACAGCTCCTCTGAAGTCATCTAACATGGCTTTAGAAAGACCGCGGTTAAAGTAAGCGTTTGCATCATTTGGATTAAGCTCAATCACCTTGGTATAATCTGCTACAGCTCCCATGAAGTCTTCTACATTATCTTTTGAAACACCTCGGTTATAATAGGCGATTGCCTCATTCGGATTAAGCTCAATTACCTTGCTATAATCTGCTATAGCGCCTTTAAAGTCCTCTACATTGTCTTTTGAAACACCTCGGTTATAGTATGCGTCTGCATAATCCGGATTAAGCTCAATTGCTTTGTTAAACTCTGCTTTAGCTCCTTTGTGATCTTTTAATATAGCTTTTGAAAGACCTCGGTTATAGTAAGCGTCTGTAAATTTCGGATTAAGCACAATCGCCTTATTATAATCTGCTATAGCGCCTTTGTAGTCTTCTAATATGGCTTTTGAAAGACCTCGGTTATAGTAAGCGTCTGTATACTTCGGATTAAGCTCAATCGCCTTGTTATAATCTGCTATGGCGCCTTTGTAATCTTTCAATTTATATTTGGCACTACCGCTATCAAAGTATTCATCCGGGGTTTGGCTAAAGGTAAAAGAAGCTATAAATAAAACTGTTATTAGTGTCAATATCTGTTTCATAATCATCGTTGGTCAATCTTTGTTTTTAAAATTCTCTCAGGTTATTATTTTGTATTTAGTATCGGTCTTCCTATCCTTTGCATTTAATCTACCCCTGTGAAGCTTCTTTGAATGTCAATCTTTTTCTGTATTTCTTATATTCGATAACCATTTCAGGTGTTTCAGCCCGCACAATTAAACCAATGTAAGCCTTATCATTTTTTCTACCCGGCATTTATTTGGGCGGCGATTTCGTCCATTCTACAAGATCCCGGCACTTCTAAACAGTCTCAATCAAAACAAATCTGGTTTGAGCGTCATTTGTGCAACGCTCCTCTAAACGAATAAAATCGAACTTAGAAAAAGACCTCTTAATTGCACTGACAACTTGTTTGTTAACGGGCATAAGCAAATATTTAACTCAAATAACGGCATTATTTTTCAATTTCCATAAAAAGTCTTTTCTGAGATTAGTCATGGCAAGCAGGATTTTATTGAAAATGTACCAAGAAATTTTCTTGGCTCGGCAGTTGTTTCTAATTCCGAAGACATTGAGCTTATCGTTCAATAATATTTTTTTGTTTAAGCAATATTCGAGCAATCATGTTATTTCTTGCCATCAGGGTTTCTTGTCTTGATTGATACATCACATTGTTTTTCGAAAATTTCGGTAGTCCTCGATGAGTGAAAAATCAAATGATGGTCACCTCCCCGGTGCCGGACTCTGTTTACTGGCATTTTGAGTGATGGCCCCATACCGCTTCACCGGCATCAGTGCGATGTCTGCATTTTTGTCCAACTCACTTTCGTTGCCAAAACTACCATATCGCGGCTCTTGATTTTCAGGTAGATCCCTTAAATAATCTACAATATCTTTCAATGTTATATAGGATTTCTGCGGATTGTTCAATGGATTTTCCAAGGCTTGAATAAATCGCGAAGCAAACGGAGAATGATACCCCGGACGGCCATCGGGCACATAGGTTTCTCCTCCGCTGGTGATAAACATCCTGCTTTTGGAAGCCATGATCTTGTTTAACCGAATTTGCTCTTTGTTGGCACTGTAAACATCCTGACCCATATAGGCGGGTGCCCATTGTTTAGAGAAAATCTGTCCCCCAAAACACACATCCAGCACCAACAAAATATGTTGACAGTTTTGAACCCCATTTAAACTGCCGGCGAGCTGATGAAACGGATAATAGGTTTGGCGGGTTTTATCGAGCTTTTTGGAATCTTTACATACGATATGTCCACCATAAATATTATCAAGCATGCCATGTCCGGCAAAAAATACGAACAGTTGATCCTGTGGTCCATAACTCAATCTCAGAAATGAATCGAGTTTCTCTCTGATCTCTGCTTGTGTGGCATCTTTCACGATGGTTACCTGATAACCGTAGTATTCCTCCAGCAGTTTTCCGATGGCCAAAACATCACTGATTGGGTTTTTTAAGGCCGTGAATTCATCATAAATATCTGTTCCAAAGAGCAATGCTCTGTTCACCACTTCCTTCTTTATTTCTTTTTTACCATCAGAATTCTTGAAGACCATGATAGAATCGAGGGTGAGATTGCCCACCTTGTCTTTCGCTTTAATATACAGCCATGTATTTTCAGTTTCGGTAACAACATAACTGAATTTGCCATTGGTGGCCAGGCTTACAGATTGATTGTTCACCCAAACTTCTTCTACCCCACCTTCATCGATGGCCTGTCCGTTTAACAACAAGGCCTCTTCTTCAAATTCTATGTCTACCGCCCTGCTCGAATTCAACCCGTTTGCCTGAAGGCTAAAAGTAACTTTCGGACCTTTATAATCGATTACACCGGTGAGCAAAGGAGCAGACACCAAAGGAAAATCAAGCCCCTCACTGAAGGTGGTCACCTGCAAGTAATAATTGTTGCGCCCGAGTTTATCAAACACAAAAGCTTCCAGCTCTTTGGCGGAAACCGACCGGTCATTGTCAGAAAATCCGGTATTGGCCTTGCCTTCCAATGCTTCAAATACTGCGGCAGAAAGCAAACCACCCTGACCGTCAGGCTCAATGCGCGTCCCTTGGTTCGATAACAAAATCAAGTCGGTTTGAGTGCCTTTTCCCTCCAAGGTTTGTTTGTTCTTAAGCGACAAAAAAGCATCGGTATGCCCGTGGTTGGGGATGTCCCAGATAAACAGTTGTTTCCGACTCAAAATATTGGAACTCCAATAATGAAGGTCTTCCATATCCAGTGAATCATTCCCTAATACAAAGCCCTTGCGACCCAATTTTGTAAAGGTATTTCCGGAATAATAAAAAACCAATGCATCGCCCGGTCGACCAATGGTAAGCACTTCTTTAAACACCCGATTCATGTCTCCCCTGGTAAATTGCTTTCCCGTTAATACGTAGGTAAATACGGTATCATAAATAAAAGCGCCTTTGGTTTGAAGAGATCCTGCAATATTGATTGCATCCTTTTCACAGAAATTAAATGGGTTTGCCGCAGATTTTCCCCCGGCAAGAGATACTACAATGAGTCGGTTGCTTTGTGTTTTTTCATTCTGTTTGCGTTGCAGCGAAGCGGCCAATTGGCGATATACTTCTTTATTAGTCTGCATTCCCAGCCAATCGCAGATATTGGCCATATCCTGCAAATCGAGAATCTCATATTCGGTGTTTTTCAGGGTATCGCGGCTGATCAGATAGGCTTTTTTATAATTTTCCAGTGATCGCACATAATCTTTGGCTTTGTAGTGGCTGAAAGCAATCCACCTCGAATACGCCCTGATCCAGTCCATATCCGGAGTCGAATGTGCCTTTTCGTTCTCTATGGCCTTTTCAAACAAGGAAATGGCTTTTGTGAATTCTTTGGTACTGTGCAAATCCTTTCCCGCTTGAAAACAAGAATCTGCTTGCAAACGATAACGGTATTTTTCATTCCAAATGGCGATCACCCTGGTCTTTTCTGCCCGGATGCGTTGCATTTCCCAACCATTGCTCAAAAATGTATCGAAATCAGCAATCATTCCGCTGTAAAAATTACCCGGATCTTTGATCAGTGACATGGCCCGATCATAAAGGATTCGGGCAGAATCGGTCTCTCCCCGCATGAAGTAGGCGTGTCCGAAATTCACCACCCAACTGTGATTGAAGGAATCCATTTCGTAGGCCTTGCGACAGTATTCAAACGACGCATTAAATTTTCCGGTTTTTAACAAAATCCATCCCTGCATTCCCAAAGGAGAGGAAGACCAGGGTGCCAGTTCACTTACTTTGGCAAAATCTCTGAACGCCTCTGTATTGCGCTCTTGTTCATAAAACAAATACGCCCTGAACCAATACGAGTTATAAGGTTTAATGTCAAATGACAACGTTTGATCATAGACCTGAAGTGCCTCATCAATGCGTTTCAATTTTTGAAGCAAAGAGGCTTTTTCGAACAACAATGGCAGGGTGAAAGTATCATTGCTAAACCAGGAGGCGAAATGCAGCAATTTTTCGGTTTGCTTTAAAGCGGAAGTATAATCCAAGGCTTGTGTGAACTTTTCATTCCGGGTGCGCCAGCGATCTGCCACTTTTTCTAAATGCACTCCGATGCTGGTGGTTTCAACGGTATCCGAATAATAACTCAAATAATATTGCAGTTTCGAAGCCAGTGAAATCATGGCAGATCTAGAAGTATCAGAACCCAAAATGGCATCATAGGTATATTCTATTTCGTCGTTACCGGGAGGAGTGGCATTGATCAGCCAGGTTGCATACGTTTCGTCACTTCTAAACTCTCGCCCCATATATTTAGCCGGAAAACTGATCACAAAACGGTGAAATGCACGCATATCCTCGATATTCGACTGGAGCATGGCTTCCCACATATTCAGGCCAATTTTCGATCCGCGTTTAAACGGCAAATAATCTTTCATGAAGGTAGCATTCGCAGAATCATATAAGTAGGCTGCAGTTCCCTTTTGATCTTCTAACAAGTATCGAATGATGGCTTCTTCTGTAAATGGATTATTGTCTCTTAAAATGAATGTATGATGATAAGCATAATTTCGATAGCTATTTCTCAACAATATATTCGAGGAAGTTAATTTGAAAAGATTCCCGCGATATACCGTTTCCGGCACCATCGCCTTCAGCATTATGTTATCGCCGGTGATGAGTTTTAGTCCTTTATTTCTGCTTCTTTCAAAGAGAATCACTTCAGCCAGACACCAGCTGGGATGAACTTCCGTAACCCTGGCGTTTCCCATTTCCTCATTTCCCCTTTCCGGATTTTCTACGGTATAAACAGACAATACTCCGCCGGAGCTTTGGTCAGTAATGCCTTCGTTGCTGCCGCCCTTTACTTTTACTAAAACGGTATCGCCTCTGATTTCAACAATTTCGGAAATACTAAAGAATATGGATTCCTCTATTTTTTTTTGGTTTTGAACCGGTAAGGCAAGATCATCCATGGCTATGAGTTTACGACAATCTTCCAGCAATTCAATGACATCCGGTGCTGCTTCAGGGGTAAATTCTGCAATGTATTTAAAGGATGATACGGCGTCGGAATAACTGTTTTGCGCATCTTTTAAATCGTAATAGGCTTTGGCACGGAGGAAATAACATGTGCCCAATAATTTGCTATTGGGGGAGGATGCCCGTTTCTCCTTTTCAACAATCTGATTCACCAACATGATAATAGAATCAGGCGGAGCCTCTCTTTGGGCCATATCTTTTGCACGCTGAATGTCTTGGGCACTCAAGGAGCCGAACAGGACAATTCCGACAAAAATCAAGAGCGCGTACCTGAACAAATCCGACTTTTGCATCATCTTTTTTCTATAAATATGAAATCACCTGTTTGACCATCTATCCCGAAACTACCGCTGTGTGGTGATGGATTTACATAGCTCAAATCCGGTAATAATTCAGTGAAAGTAATAATTCCTTCTGATTTATCACCCTTATTCAGTTTGTTGATGAGCACATTTGCAAAAGGTGAATGCTTTCCTTTTTCACCGTCGGGTACTTTGTAATCTTTTCCGCCGGATGTGTTATAACGTCGGGTAGTGCATTGCATATTGCGTTGAATGTATTGTTCATTGCTTAAAGCCATATACATATTCTTCCAGTTGATCGGGATTTTGAAATCGCATTGCGAGGCATTTACCGGCCCGGTGGCTTGTTGAATACTGCCACTGTAACACGCATCTATCACCAATAACAAGTGCTTAAAACTGAGCGAGTTCAATAGATTGATCAAGTAGTTGTGCTGAATCATGCTGCGAACATCGGTGTGTTTTGTGCCTTTCTTACTGTCAGATGCAATCAAGTGTCCGTTGCCACTAAAGGGATCGACAAATCCATGTCCTGCAAAAAAGACGAAGATTTGATCCATGGGGCCGCTCAGATTTTGTTTTGATAAACTGTCAATGGCATTGATGATGTCATCTACCATCGGATTGGATGCTAATTGCCATACTTCATACCCATAAACCTCCTTCAGAATATTGCCTACGGTATTGGCATCGAAAAGGGGATTTTGCAGCGCATCCCAATATTGATATCGATCGATTTCAAGGACCAATGCCAACCGCCGAGGAAGCAGCTTGCTTACATCGGTGCCATAACTATGTGAAATCTGCGGAGTAATTTCCGGCTCAATAGAATGTGCCAGACCCTTTTGGATATGGGTCTGACACAACATCAAGAACGCTATTAAACATTTCCCCCGCATGGTGCATCATTCTTATTTGCTTTTTTCTACCTTCTTCAGGTATTTCTTCAAAGATTTGTACTTCAATTTTTTTGCCAGTTTTCTCGGAGTATAACCATTGCTGGTGGTAGTGCTCAAATCCGCCCCGTTATTGATCAGAGCTTCAACCATCATAAAGCTGTTTTGACGCACGGCAGCATGGATGGGATAATCCCCATTGCTGTTACTGGCAGAGGTACTCACTCCTTTTTTGAGCAGATACTCCATGGTGGTGGGATCATAATTATTAATGGCCCAGAAGAGTGCATTGTTTCCTGAATCATCTTTATCATTCGGATTGAGTCCCTTTTTGATCAGAAAATCAATCATTTCGGTGTTTTTATTGTCCACAGCAATTCTCAGCAAGTTTCTTCCACGCGAATCCTTCGGAGTAACCGGCCATTTCTTGTCGAACAATAATTTCATGGCGTCCAAATTATTGTTAGAGGCTGCCACTAACATCAAATTGGTTTTGGCTGCCACAGTGGTTTCATCTTTGATCCAGGAATAAATTAACCACTGGTCCATGCGTTTGCGGTCGTTTTTGCGAATGGCATATTCAATGTTATCATAGATCGCCCCGGTTAACAAATACCAGGGAATGTCTGTAACCTTTTGTACATCCACGCCTTTGAACAATTCTTTGGCATCTTCTTCAGAGTATCTGGATGTTTTTACGCAATTACATATGGGATCGATATAAAACCCTTTGGAAGGGCCTCTTACCAGAATTCCTTCAATGCGACCGGCATTGTTATAAACCGGACCACCTGAGTTTCCACCAAAGGCATCCAAATCGGTGGTAAAGTATTCATCCATGTAGTTGCTTACGACATTGGACCCTTCCACAAGCTTTAATGGAATACCACTGGGGGCGCCGATCATGTTTACTTTTTCTCCGGGCAAAATTTTGGAAGAGGTTCTAAACGAATAAGGCACACGATCTGTAGGCCTGTCGAGTCTCAAAACAGCATAATCCTGCATGGTTTCATCATCCAGCACACTGGTAATCACCTCCAATACTTTATAACGGTTCGAAGGGTTTACATAAATGCTCTGCTTTGGTTTGTAGTTTTTGGTGATGTCATTGGTGTAATCAAACACCCATTCTACCGTGCGGAAATTGGTTTTGTCGATGCAATGTCCTGCGGTTATCAGCAAATCAGGAGCGATCAAAAATCCTGAACAAAACCCAAAGGCAGGCTGATCTCTGTAAGCCACTTCACTCGAAACAAAATCGGCTTTGTATTGCAACAGAAGCTTGTCTCCCAAACTGTGTCCTGAAAGATAATTTCCACTAAACTGACTGGTTTGAACCGCAACCGCCGTAGCGTGGGTATAGTCTGCATATCCCCAAATGGAGGCTTCTTTTCTGTCATCCGGACCATACACATTTCGTCCGATTTCGATAGAATCCTTGTGGGCATAAGGATTGGCATTCTGCGCCTGCACGGAAACCATATTTCCGAAAATGGCAGCAAATAAACTGAGTTTTAAATATTTCATAGATTTGGCTTTATTCTTTGATTTTAAAAACAACAGAAGTGGTATTGGCTTCGGTATCGGGCAATAATTCACCCATATCGCCACTGCGGGTAGAGGCTTTGTAAGAGTTTCTGAAAATGGTTTCAAGCTGTCCTTCAATACCTGAGGCACTTCTGGAACCTTCGCTGCCTCCGCTATCGATAATCGGACCGAGATTCATGGGTTCATGGCTCGCAATAAGTTTAAAGGTTTCAGTACCTGCAGGCTTGCGGATGGTTACATATTTGCCTTCTAACACCTTTGAACTGTCTTTAGGAATGATAAAGTTTTTGGGATCTTCGTTCTTTTTTGGGTTCGGTACCAACACATTGATTTTACCGGATGGTTCAATATCCACGATGGTGATATAAGCATCTTTGGTTCCTTTGTTCACCAACCTTAATCTAACCTGATCGCCATCTTTAAAATGATAGATGCCGTCTTTCAAATAATTCGCCTTTGGCAAGGTGTCTATAATTCTGCGGTTCAATACCAAAACCGGCTCCAGGATCAACTCTACATGAATACTGGGATCTCTTAATTCGAGGTCTTTGATGAATTTTCCTTGCAATTGTTTTTCGATGCGCCCTTTTAGAAAATTGAATGAATCGGTGGTAGGAATGCGGTCTATAACAATCGAAGCATCAGAGCGACGAATGAGTTGCAAACCATCCGATGTTTCTCTGAGTTCAAAGTCAGCTTTGTCTTTTTGCCAATTGACCAAGCCGTGTTCATTCAAAGCAGTGGTAAGAGATTGACTCAGGGTTTTGTTGTTGATATTTAAACTCAGGCTCATGCGGATATCGCCAAAAGTCTGTTTGGTTACAAAAGCCCAATATCCACTCAGGTTTCCTTCGAGCGGCTTGTTGAGACTTGCACTGGCAAAGTTGTACTCACAATAATTGATGGTTCCGGTAGCAACCGGGGTTTTCCCTTTGATGTCGGTAGTTCCGGCAGAAAAAATGGCAATTTCAGTGCCTTGAAACAAGCCATTGATTTTACCTCCCTGCAAGGTGGCATAATTGCCGCTGAGGCTGCTCAAAGTATAAAATTTAGGCATTTGCAAGACCCGACCACCGAACAATTCGCGGTCGATATCACCTTCGGCTACAGGATTTTGATTGGGAGCGATGATGCTCATTTCCTTCATCACATTGGCCCAAAATGCACGGTACGACATGGTAGAATTCAACTGTTCAAAGCTTCTGGAAATGGCTACCGAAAGTGAACCGAATCCTTTGTATTCAAAATTTCTCTCTTCAGCACTGGCTCCTGAAAACACCACCATGGGTGCCATGGGCTCATTGCCTCCCCTGGATTGACTATTGCTTTCAAAGAGGCTGTTGGGTTCTTCTCCCTGGCGAATGCGTTTCATGGAATTGTTCACATGAATGGGTTCAGCACCTCCACGGGCTTTTTCATCTCCACGGGTTCCGGTACCGCTGTGACAGGCATCTAAAAACACCATTAAATCACCGGTTGGGCCGATGCTTACGCGGATGTTATCGAGCAGCTCTCCCAATTCCTCATCGCGGAGGTGGTTTTCGCCCATATATCCATCATCGCTGTACATGGGAGCGCCGTAGGCCACAATGGCTTCATCGTAGCCATCGAGCTCATCGCCGTTGTTGTCGTCAATTTGCTGACCGTGACTGCTGATATGAATCACCACAATGTCGCCCTTCTTTACCCGGGCATTCAGCGCTTCGAACGCTTTGATGATACCCGCTTTGGTGGCTTGTTCGTTTTTAATTGAATCGATATCATTAAAACCCTGTTTCACCAGGGCATTCTTAATCAATGGAATATCGTTCACAGAACTGATGGGTTTCCAGTCAGTTTCCTTAGGATATTCACCGATGGCAATGATCAGTCCGTGCTTAGTCTGCTGAGCGTTGGCAGTTTGGATAAACCAACCAAAAAGGATCAGTAAAATCCATTTGTGTAAACCATTCATGTTGACCTCCTGCTTTAAAGTTGCGAAAATGTTATTCCTGTTTGTTTTAAGGTCCATACTTTTTCCAATCAAATAGTAAATAAGCCATCCGTGAGTCAAAGATAGTTAAAGGTCGAAGTTAGCAAAAAAATCATGCCAAATAGCTTGAATATAGCTATTTCATGCGATGAAGGAGTGATTCTACTCTTTGTGCGGGATGCGGTATTAAACACTTCAAGGTCCCTGCGTGATGGGATGTCATAGTTTGATGATACAGGTAGCAGAAGACCTCAAAGTGCAGAGGTGGGATTTTTGCATCCGTTTCTCGTTCAAATGCCTTACTGTAAAATGACTGTTAATCGAGAAGGATAATCTCCAATTGAATATTCCACTCCTTCAAATTTCTGCCTTCTAATTTCTAATTTGGTATATCTGCTTTCACAGATTGTTAAAATCACTAAAGATTAAATTCAAATCCTTTTCAATGCTGTAGTTGCGTGCATAGAGATAATTGATGCGATCGGTAATGGCGCCATCACAGGCGTTGTTTTTCAGATCAGCAATGGTACTGATTACGCCGGGCTTTAGGTTTGGCAATAGGGAGGCGTTGGGCGATTCGGCATAACTTACCCAGGTTTTTTTGCCGGACATTACCTGAAAAATATGCGATAAAAATCGAAGGGGCTTGTGCTGAAAAAACATCAGAACCGGACTTACCGGCAATAAAATCAAACAAACCAACAAATCAAACAGC
>JBIIVF010000189.1:0-3876 GCA_044339595.1 Bacteroidia bacterium | reverse complement strand
AATTCAATGAAAATTGGTATCCACGGTGGATTAACTTCAAAGTGGAAATTTACAAAACAACTCGCGGTTACCGGTGATGCTTTATTTTCTCAGCAAGGCACAAGCAGTGTGTTGAGTGTTGCGGGTTCAGATGGCAAAATAGTGATGGAAACTGAAACCGCCACTACTTTCAATTATGTGAGTGTGCCGGTCATGTTAAATCTTGAAGTGCCCATAAAAAGTTCTAAACTCGTTCCTTATCGCATGGGCGGTTCATTTGCATCCTGGAATCTTTATGGTGGGGGCTTTTTTGGATATGCACTGAGTGCGAGCAATACCATCACCATCACAGATTATGCTGTGAACCCTCCCGGCGTGACCACTTCTACGGGCGCCATAGAGTCCACCAAATATAACGCTGTCGATTTCGGAATAGCCGTTGGAACCGGTTTTACCTTTGAAATGGATCCAAGAAATTTCCTTTCTGTGGACGCAAGATATATGATGGGCATGGCAGACGTTGAGCCGGCAGCTACAGTAAAAAATACCAACAGCGTGATTGGAATATCTTTGGCATATACCTATCGTTTGACAAAAAGAATTATCAGAAGATAATTGCTTCTTCATGAAAATATTGTAAAGGTCGTCTTCGGATGGCCTTTTTTATTGCGGGTGACGGATGTCTTTAATTTCGAGTTGCATGCGTTTTTCGCCATTGAAATGGTTGATGCCAATGGTGTAAAGAATGTCGAAACGCTGATTGTACTTAATCTTTGGATACCAATCTCCCATTTTGAAGGCAATGGCAGAAATGGGGTCAGAATTGGCGGACGACATTAAATTCAACCTAAGATGTTCATGTTTGCTTCCCATTGTTTTGGCATATCCGCTGTCATAAACCCCTTTTGCCATGAAAACCGGCTCCATATTTTGGGGTCCGAAGGGTGCAAAACGTTGTATGACTTGGATAATGCGCTCATTGATCTCAGACAGATCCAGTTCAGATTCATATGCGAAAACCGGATGGAGGTCTTTTGCAGTAATTTTTGATGCCACAGCCTGTTCAAACATCTGTGAAAACTCGAGCAAATTTTCCTTTTTG
Organism: Bacteroidia bacterium; assembly: GCA_044339595.1. GTDB lineage: Bacteria > Bacteroidota > Bacteroidia > NS11-12g > UBA9320 > CAZTGZ01. The sequence goes on along the minus strand of JBIIVF010000189.1, from coordinate 2,795 downwards.
AGTTTCAATCCTGCGGCATGTCGGTGACCGCCAAATTGAACCAGCAAAGATTCACAAGCTGTGAGGGCTTCGTGAACATCCACCGCCTCTATGCTTCGGGCAGATCCGCCGATTAAATCGTCCGCATCCGTTAAAACCAAAGTTGGACGGTAGTAGCGCTCTATCAAACGGGAGGCCACAATGCCCACCACGCCTTTATGCCAATGAGGTTGATACACCACCGTAGTATGTTTATTGGGATAATCAGGATCCTTATCAATTTGCTGAAAGGCTTCTGCGGTCATTTCAACATCGAGTTCACCTCGCGCTGTATTAAGCACAGACAATTTGCTCGCATACTCTTCACACAATTTAGCATCATCAGTCACAAGCAAATCGACTGCCGACAATCCACTTTCCAAGCGCCCGGCAGCATTGATTCTGGGGCCTATCCGAAATACTACATCTGAAATCGAGAAACTATGTGTGGCGTCTTTTTCTACGCCGAACATCAAAATCTTAAGACCGGGGCGGGGTTTTGTGTTAAGAAGCTCCAACCCAAAATGCGCCAATATTCTATTTTCTCCAACAATGGGTACAATATCACAGCCGGTGCTTACGGCTACCAAATCTAGAAATTTGAAACAATAATCTGTTGGCCAATAGTCGGTGGTTTGATTCAATGCCTGCGCCAATTTAAAGGCAATTCCGCATCCGCTGAGTTCCTTGAAAGGATAATTGCATTCCGGCTTTTTGGGATCTAATACCGCAATGGCTTTGGGAATTTCATTTCCCGGTAAGTGATGATCGCACACAATGATATCCACGCCGATTGCGTTTGCATAATCTATCAACGCAACACTTCGGATACCACAATCGATGACGATCATTAATTTACATCCATTGCCCGCCGCTGTATCAATGCCTTGTTTAGACAATCCATATCCTTCTGTGTACCGATCCGGGATATAATAAGTTACGTTTTCATGAACCTTTTTAAGAAACAAATAAAATAGGGAGACTCCGGTAGTTCCATCCACATCGTAATCGCCATAAACCATGATGGATTGCTTGTCATTAATTGCCTGTATGATGCGATCAACGGCAGCTTTCATGCCCTGCATCCATATAGGGTCATGCAAATGAGTTAAATCCGGATTAAAAAACGACTTGGCAATATCAGGGCTAACGCCTCGGTTGGCCATAAGCTTTCCGTACAATGGAATTACTCTTAAAGCAGTCGAAATCTCAATCGGATTGAGACTGTTTATCGGTTTTTTTTCTTTCCAGATTGGAATGGAGGGCGGATGCATAACATTCGAAGATCAGACCTGCGCATGAGAATTCAAAATTTACAGGGTTGAAAACGAGGAGATGCTTCTAAATATGGATGAACTAAGCTCCTTCGAGGGTAATATCGATTTGAGAAAGGGCGATAAACTGCTCAATTCGGCGGTTTATTTCAGCAGTGGTAAGGCCAATCAACCTTTCCGTTCCGAATTTTTCAACACAGAAAGAGGCCATGGCACTGCCGAAGATAATGGCGCGCTTCATGTTGTTAAAGCTGATATCACCTGAATGGGCGAGGTAGCCGATAAAACCACCTGCGAAAGAGTCTCCTGCGCCGGTTGGATCGAAAACTTCTTCTAATGGCAATGCCGGGGCATAGAAAACATGATTCTCATAAAACAAGAGGGCACCATGTTCTCCTTTTTTGATAATCAGATATTTTGGGCCCATATCACGAATCACGCGGGATGCTTTGAGCAGGCTGTATTCGCCCGAAAGTTGGCGTGCTTCCTCATCATTGATAATCAGAATGTCTGTGAGGGCGATGGATTTCATCAATTCATCAAGGGCGATTTCCATCCAGAAATTCATGGTATCCATGGCAATTAATCGCGGACGATTTTTCAATCGCTCAATAACGGTTCTTTGCACAGATGGAGCCAAATTACCCAGCATCAGAAATTCACAATCCTGGTAGTTCTCAGGAATAATAGGATCAAAATCTCCCAGTACATTGAGTTCGGTAACCAGAGTGTCTCTTGAATTCATGTCGTTATGATACCTTCCTTGCCAGAAGAATGATTTTTCACCTTCTTTAATTTGTAAGCCTTCGGTATCCACACCATGACTGCGAAGCATTTCGATGTCGTTATGCGGGAAGTCTTCCCCAACCACAGCCACCAAATTTACTTTAGGCGTAAAATAACTGGATGCAAGTGAAATATAGGTAGCGGCACCGCCGATAATTTTATCTGTTTTTCCAAAGGGAGTTTCGATGGCATCAAAGGCCACGCTTCCGATTACTAAAAGGCTCATAATTTTAAATTTCTGCAAATATGCCCTTTTTAAGTGAAAAGACTAAAAGGAGACAATTTGAAAAAAAATGAAATCACTATTTGTATGAAGAGAAAATGTGATTATTTTTGCACTCCCAAAAGGAAAAATTCCTCCTTAGCTCAGCTGGTTAGAGCATCTGACTGTTAATCAGAGGGTCGCTGGTTCAAGTCCAGCAGGGGGAGCAGATAAAAAGATAAAAGGGTTATACTTTGATAGTATGACCCTTTTTCATTTTACCTCTAACACCTGTCATTTACTACATCATCCTTAAACTGAAGCAACTGTTTCTTCATTGCTTTTATTTCCTTCATCTTTTGTTCTAAAGAAATCAGTTTGTCATCAAGAATTTCAAGTTTTTGTTTCTTTGAATATTTCTCATTGTACCAGGCGTCAATGATTTGACCAATTTCTTTGATAGTAAAACCAACCGACTTTGCATCACTTATGAATTCAAGCTTTTCAATCGTTAC
>JBIIVF010000059.1:0-14396 GCA_044339595.1 Bacteroidia bacterium | reverse complement strand
CCGGTAAGATTAAGCTGACCATCATCTTGCGAGATCAATATCCCGAATGGATGGAACATTATCATACGGATGGCACTCATTCCATTCCAAAACTGGTCGTTTTTGACCACCAGGGAAATCAATTGTTCACATGGGGTCCAAGACCGGCTGAAGCACAGGAGATTGTTAAAGAGTGGAAAAGGAATCAAGACACCGTGACCAAAGATCAAATGGAAGTGACTTTGCACACATGGTATGCAAAAAATCGGGGCATGGCCGTTCAGGAAGAGTTGACCACTTTAATTCGCAATTTCCATCCGGCTGAAATCAAAAATTAGCGCGTAAAAACGGCTTGGTCGAAATGAATCCAACTGCAGTCGTGACTTGTTAAATTAAGGATCTACACGGCCTAATTTTGAGGTAACAACTCTAATTATGGATCCAAAAAGACCCCTGAGAAACGTATTTTATTTCTCGAAAGTAGAACGCAATGGCATTATCCTGCTTGTTGTTGTGATGTTTGCAACGGTAGGATTTCGATTTGTGCTCCTTCAAAAAGAAAAACCACCCATTCAAATCACCGTCACGCCTTTGCATTGGACAGAGGATACCGCCAAAAAGGATGCACATTACCGGCATTCAACCTACCCAATCACTTCAAACAAAGAATTCATGCCTTTCGACCCGAATCTTGTGTCGGAAGAAACGTTGCAAAAAATGCCTTTCAGCGCTGCTCAGATAAAATCGTTGATTCGTTACAGAAACACCGGTGCAAAATTCAGGTTAAAGAAAGATTTGCTTAAAATTTATCATATGGACCGCTCCACCTTCTCAAAGGCGGAACCCTATATCGCTCTTCCGGAGAAAATGGTAGACCCAAAAGCACCCCAACCGGCCAATGACGAGAAAAAAGATAGAAGGCCAAAACAAAAATTGGATATCAACAGGGCAGATTCTGCCGCGCTCGAATCGCTTCCCGGCATTGGCCCCTATCTTGCTGCAAGTATCATACAATACCGCCATCGATTAGGTGGATTTGCCCGCTTAGATCAGTTATTAGAGATCAGGAATTTCAGGCCGGAGATTCTCACGCAGATAAATCGGCACATAGAATTGCTAGCATGTCCCAACTGTAAAATCAATGTAAATAAGTCTGACGCTAAACAATTGGGACGGCATCCTTATATCGGCTATGCTTTGGCGAACAGAATGGTTCAATATCGACAGCAACACGGGCCTTATCGCGCGATAGATGACTTATTGAAAGTAGCAGGGATGGATCGTAAAATCATGGACCAAATTGCAGAGCATATAATTTTAGAATGATTTCATAAAAAGTAAACCACCAAGGATTTCAACAGAATTCTTATTTTCGCATCATCAAAATTTAAGTTAAAACATGAATTTTCAGGAAACAGAAAACCAACTCATGATCAGAGATATGGTTCGAGATTTTTGTGCGAAACATATTATCCCCGAGTTCATGCATTGGGATGAAGGGCAGATTTTTCCAATTGACACTTTTAAAAAACTGGGGGAGCTTGGTTTGATGGGGGTTTTGGTGCCACAGGAATACGGAGGGGCAGGATTTGGTTACAATGAATACGTAACTGCCATAGTTGAATTATCAAGGGTATGCGGTTCGGTAGGATTATCGATGGCTGCTCACAATAGCTTATGCACCGGACATATACTTCAATTCGGCAATGAGACCCAAAAAAAGAAATGGTTGCCTAAACTAGCCTCCGCTGAGTGGATTGGTGCATGGGGCTTAACCGAAACCAATACAGGTTCTGATGCCGGAGGGATGAATACAACAGCCTATCGAGATGGCAATGACTGGGTATTGAATGGATCCAAGAATTTCATCACTCATGCCATCAGCAGTCAGGTTGCGGTGGTCATCGTCCGTACAGGAGAGAAAGGAGATTCACACGGAATGAGCGCTTTTGTGATAGAAAAAGGCACCCCCGGATTCACATCCGGAAAAAAAGAAAATAAATTGGGCATGCGTGCAAGTGAAACCGCTTGTTTATTTTTTGATAATTGCAGGATTCCGGATGAAAATATGCTGGGCAAAGAAGGAGAAGGGTTTATTCAGGCCATGAAAATACTCGACGGGGGCCGGATTTCAATCGCGGCACTGTCATTGGGAATTGCCAAGGGTGCTTATGATGCTTCAGTAAAGTATGCCAAAGAGAGACAACAGTTTGGAAAACCGATAGGCGAATTTCAAGGCATCGGCTTCAAATTGGCCGATATGGCAGTAAAAATTGAAGGTGCCGAATTGCTTATAAATCGTGCATCGTGGCTAAAAAACAACCATCAAAAAGTCACCACAGAATCTGCGATTGCCAAATACTATGCATCTGAGATTTGCGTGCAGATTTCAACCGATGCCGTTCAGATTTTCGGAGGTTATGGTTATTCAAAGGATTTTCCGGTTGAGAAATTTTACCGCGACTCAAAACTCTGCACCATAGGCGAAGGAACGAGTGAAATTCAGAAACTTGTGATTGCCAGGAACATTTTAAAGGGATAATTATTTTGATTTATTCGATTTTAACTTATTTTTGCAGCCCTTAAAAAATTAGAAATTCATGCTGATTGTACACATCAAGGAAAATGACTCCCTAGAAAAGGCGCTGAAGAAGTTCAAGAAGAAATTCGAGAAAACAGGCGTAGTGCGCGAATTGCGCGATCGTCAGGCCTTCACCAAGCCATCTGTAAAGAGACGTTTCGAAATCATCAAAGCCCGCTACAAGCAACAACAGCAGCAGGCAGAGTTGTAAAATTAATTTCTATGATGTAAATTGCTTTCCGAAGTAAGAAAGCATGCACAAGACACTGATTCATCAGTTTCTCGACTATTTACATTTTCAAAGAAATTATTCCTCGCACAGTAATCTGGCCTATCGTGCGGATTTGAATCAGTATGAGCATTTTTTGCTTGAAAATTTCGAAATTGATGATCTTTCAAAAGCCAACAAAAATCACATCAGATCCTGGTTAGTGGAGATGAATGGAGGAGATTTTTCACCTTCAACACTAAAAAGAAAATTATCTGCCCTCAAAAGTTTCTATAATTTCCTGATAAGGGAAAATGTGGTAACCGTTAATCCGGCTATTGGCATTCATACACCGAAATTAAAAAAAAGGCTGCCTTCATTTGTGGACCAAAACGAAATGAATGCGATTTTAGATCGACCGGTAGAAGAAAATTCGACTTACCCAATCCAGTTGGTAAATTCCCTGTTACACATTCTTTATCATACAGGTATTCGTTTGAGCGAATGTATTCACTTGAAGGAAGAAGATATCGATTTATCGAGAAACAACCTAAAAGTATTGGGAAAGAGAAACAAAGAGCGCTATATACCGGTTACATCAGAACTAAAGGAAGTAATCATGCAATTCAGGGAAATCAAATCTAAGTTTGGCATTGTTTCCGACTTTCTTTTATGCAACCTTGAAGGCAAAAAACTCTACCCGATGTTTGTATACAGGCAAATACGCAAAACCCTCACAGATCTCACCCATGCAGAGAAGAGGAGTCCACACATTTTAAGACATTCAATTGCGACCCATCTCCTGCACAACGGTGCAGATCTCAATGCCATAAAAGAATTGCTTGGGCACAGTCAACTCACCGCCACACAGGTGTATACCCACAACAATATCGCAGACTTAATAAAGACGTATAAGCAAGCACATCCAAAACCATAAACCATAAACAGTAAATAAACGAGTATGAAAGTAGACATTCAATCCATTCACTTCAAAGCGGACCAAAAGCTTACAGAATATATCGAGAGGAAATTAGAAAAATTGCATACCTTCTACGATGGTATCTTAGACGCTACGGTATTTCTCAAACTTGAAAACAATAACAAGAGAGACAGCAAGCAAGTAGAAATTAAACTTCGGGTACAGAACCAGAGTATATTTAAAACACAGACCGAACAATCTTTTGAGGCAGCCACTGACATTGCCATTGAAGCGTTAAAAGTTCAAATCAAAAAATACAAGGACAAATTGCAGTCTGTTTCCTGATTTTTTTTTCAAATCATTTGTTCAGAATAAAAAAAACCCATACTTTTGCCAACCCTAAAAAATGAGGTTTAAGCGAAAGGAAATGATTTCTAGCGTTTTAGCCGATTTTCTTAGATAAAAAGCCACCTTAGCTCAGCTGGTAGAGCAGCTGATTTGTAATCAGCCGGTCGTTGGTTCGATTCCGACAGGTGGCTCAAGTTGGGGAGATACTCAAGCGGCCAACGAGGACAGACTGTAAATCTGTTGGTGTACACCTTCACAGGTTCGAATCCTGTTCTCCCCACCACTTGTGTTTCTCAGAAATCCCGGTTTCGGGGGGGGGGCGCAGTGAACAAAGAAATTTGTTCTGAATTTTATTAAAGATGATGCCGATGATGTTTGGCAGAAGTTAGGCAGAAGTCGTCATCATTTTAAACGCGGGAGTAGCTCAGTTGGTAGAGCGACAGCCTTCCAAGCTGTAGGTCGCGGGTTCGAGCCTCGTCTCCCGCTCGAAGGAAAAGATTCCTCGGGCATTTAAAGTGCATCGGGGAATCTTAGTATGCTTGATGTCCTAAAGACACAAGCCGATGTAGCTCAGGGGTAGAGCACTTCCTTGGTAAGGAAGAGGTCATGGGTTCAAATCCCATCATTGGCTCAAAGGGCCGAAAGGTCGTTTAAAAGTTAATATCGTTTAATAATAATTAGTCTTAAAGAAGCACAAAAATGGCAAAAGAAACCTTTGACCGTTCCAAACCGCACGTAAACATCGGTACAATCGGTCACGTAGATCACGGTAAAACCACGTTAACCGCAGCAATCACCAGCGTTTTATCAAACTCTGGTCTTGCAGAAAAAGCGTCATTTGACTCTATTGACTCCGCACCGGAAGAAAAAGAGAGAGGTATCACAATCAACACAGCACACGTTGAGTATCAAACCGTTAACAGGCACTACGCTCACGTAGACTGTCCGGGTCACGCTGACTATGTGAAGAACATGGTTACGGGAGCTGCACAGATGGACGGAGCTATACTTGTAGTTGCCGCAACTGACGGTCCAATGCCTCAAACTAAAGAACACATCCTTCTTGCTCGTCAGGTTGGAGTACCTCGTTTGGTTGTATTCATGAATAAAGTGGATATGGTTGACGACGAAGAATTGTTGGAAATTGTTGAAATGGAAATCCGTGACTTACTCGGATTCTATGAATTTGACGCTGACAACACACCTATCATTCAAGGATCTGCTTTAGGAGCGTTAAACAACGAACCTAAATGGGTAGATACTGTATTGCAATTGATGACAGCAGTAGACGAATGGATTCCTGTTCCACCACGTTTGGTTGATCAGCCATTCTTGATGCCAATCGAAGACGTATTCTCAATTACCGGTCGTGGTACTGTTGCCACAGGAAGAATTGAAAGAGGCGTTATCAACGTTGGTAATCCAGTTGAAATTATCGGTATGGGTGCTGAGAAGCTTACATCAACCGTTACTGGAGTAGAAATGTTCCGCAAATTACTCGATAGAGGTGAAGCTGGTGACAACGCCGGTATCCTTTTGAGAGGTATTGAAAAAACCGATATCAGAAGAGGTATGGTTATTTGCGCTCCAGGTTCTGTAAAACCACACGCTAAATGTAAAGCTGAGGTCTATATCCTAAGCAAAGAAGAAGGTGGACGTCACACTCCATTCTTTAACAAATACCGTCCACAGTTCTATTTCAGAACAACTGACGTAACCGGTGAAATCAAATTACCTGAGAACACTGAAATGGTTATGCCAGGTGATAACCTTACCATTGAAGTAACGCTGATCAATCAGATTGCGATGGAAAAAGGTTTGAAGTTCGCTATTCGTGAAGGTGGCAGAACAGTTGGTGCCGGTCAGGTAACAGAAATTCTTGACTAATTAATATTAATGGCATAAACGGGTGTAGCTCAATTGGTAGAGTAGTGGTCTCCAAAACCATTGGTTGTAGGTTCGAGTCCTGCCACCCGTGCGAATAGAACATGGAAAAGATAAAAGAAATATGGCACACCACTGTAGATGAGTTAACCAATAAGGTTAGCTGGCCTACATGGGAAGAGTTGAGAAGCAGCATGGTAATCGTGCTGATTGCCTCTCTCATTTTTGCACTGACCATATATGTTATAGACCTTGGTTTTGGTTTTATTACCAATACCATCTATGATTTACTTAAAGGATAACCGGCAAACTGCCAAACATTATGGAACAACAGGCCGGATCTTTTAAATGGTATGTAGTCAGAGCAATTACCGGACAGGAAAAGAAGGTAAAAGCAATGATTGAATCAGAACTTCATCGCGACAGACTCACTGAGTATGTGCCTGAAATTTTGATCCCTACTCATAAGGTGTATGAAATCAAAAAAGGGAAAAAAACTTCGAAAGAGAAAAGCTATTTTCCTGGTTACATTATGATTTTCGCCAACCTTGTCGGAGAGGTACTCCCTACCATCAAAGCTATAAATGGCGTGGTTGGTTTTTTAGGTTCAGAAGGTGAACCTACTCCGTTGAGACAATCAGAAGTGAACAGAATTCTTGGTCAAGTTGATAAGAATTCAGAAGAAGGAGAAAGCCACGTAGAACCATTCATTGTGGGTGAATTTGTGAAAGTGAACGACGGTCCATTTAGCGGCTTCAGCGGTGTGATTGAAGAAGTAAACGAAGAAAAGAAAAAATTAAAAGTAATGGTGAAGATATTCGGAAGAAAAACACCATTAGAATTGAATTACGTACAAGTAGAAAAAGAATAAATCATGGCTAAACAAGTCTCAGGATACGTCAAATTACAGGTTAAAGGTGGTGCAGCTAATCCAGCGCCTCCAATCGGTCCGGCATTGGGTTCAAAAGGTGTTAACATTGTAGATTTCTGCAAACAGTTTAATGCCCGTACTCAAGAAAGAGCCGGCAAATTATTACCTGTATTGATCACCGTTTATGTAGATAAATCATTTGACTTTATCATCAAAACACCACCGGTTGCCACCCAAATTATGGAAGTTACCGGGGTTAAAAAGGGATCAGCAGAATCAAATAGAAAGAAAATGGGATCGATTACCTGGGATCAGGTAAAAGTGATCGCTCAAGATAAAATGCCTGACTTAAACTGCTTTACCGTAGAGTCTGCCATGAAAATGGTAGCAGGTACAGCGCGCAGTATGGGTGTTGCGGTTACCGGAACCTTTCCGGGAGATAATCAATAGTTATCGTTCATTTTATGACAAAAATTTCAAAAAAGAGAAAAGCCTCTCTTGCGAAAATCGACAAGAACAGAGTCTATTCACTTCAGGAAGCAAGTCAGCTGGTTAAAGAAATTACCTACACCAAGTTTGATGCTTCTGTAGATTTGGATGTGAAACTGGGTGTTGATCCAAGGCAAGCTAACCAAATGGTTAGAGGCACAGCAGCCCTTCCTCATGGAACGGGTAAAAATGTAAGAGTATTGGTACTTTGTACTCCTGACAAGGAAGATGAAGCGAAAGCAGCAGGTGCAGATCACGTAGGTTTAGATGACTACATTGAAAAAATCAGTGGTGGTTGGACAGACGTCGATGTAATCATCACCATGCCGGCTGTAATGGCAAAATTGGGTAAATTAGGTCGTATTCTTGGACCTAGAAACCTGATGCCAAATCCAAAATCAGGTACAGTTACACCCGATGTTGGAAAAGCAGTTACTGAAGTGAAAGCAGGTAAAATTGACTTCAAAGTTGATAAAACCGGTATCATTCACACATCTATCGGAAAAGTATCCTTTAGTCCAGACAAGATTATTGACAATGCACATGAACTCATGACTACATTGTCTAAATTGAAGCCATCGTCTTCAAAGGGAACCTATTTCCAGAGTGTTACATTATCCAGCACCATGAGTCCGGGTATTAAAGTTGACATCAAATCCATTCCGGGCATTTAATCCATAAAGATCATGACACGCGAGGAAAAAGACCTATTAATCAATGAACTAGCTGAAGATTTAAGAAATCATCAGTTTGTATATGTAACTGACAGCTCGTCTATGAACGCAGCTGAAAGTAATTCACTCCGCAGAATAATGTTTCAAAACGGAGTTAAAATGAGAGTATTGAAAAACTCACTCATCGTGAAGGCATTAGAGAAATCTGATACCAACTGGGGTGAACTAACAGATACCCTCAAAGGAACCACGGCACTCTTATTTGCTTCCAATCCGAAAGCACCCGCTAAGGCCATTAAAAGCTTTAGAAAATCAGGTAGCAAGCCTGTTTTAAAAGGCGCTTTCATCGATTCAAGTGTGTTTATAGGTGATGATAAGCTCGATGTGTTAATCGACCTTAAATCACGCGAAGACCTTATTGGCGACATTATCGGTCTTCTTCAGTCTCCGGCTAAAAATGTTATTTCTGCCCTTAAATCGGGAGGAACCACGATTGCCGGAATACTCAAAACTTTATCAGAAAAAGAAAATTAATTCAAACTTTAACCTTAATTAAAAATGGCAGACGTAAGAGCATTAGCAGAACAGTTGGTTAACCTCACTGTTAAAGAAGTAAACGATTTAGCAGGTATTCTGAAAGATGAATATGGTATCGAACCAGCAGCTGCTGCACCCGTAATGGTTGCAGGCCCTGCAGGTGGTGGAGACGCCGCAGCAGTAGAAGAACAAACAGAATTCACAGTAATCCTTAAATCAGCAGGACCGTCAAAATTGAACGTTGTTAAAACTGTAAAGGAACTGACAGGATTGGGCTTGAAAGAAGCCAAAGAACTAGTAGACTCCGCTCCTAAAGAAATTAAGGAGAAAGTTTCTAAAGAGGAAGCAGAATCATTAAAAGCTAGACTCGAAGAAGCAGGAGCTGAAATTGAAGTTAAGTAATCCTGTTTTTACGCTATAACCCAATAGACCCCAGATTTCTGCGGGTCTATTGGTGTTTTTGTTTTTTTAACCCTCTTTTTATTTCCGGACATTAAATAATTACGGCTTTGTCTACAAAACAATCAAAAAACGAAAGAATTAATTTTGCGTCCATCAAGACGGTCATCGCTTACCCTGATTTCCTGGATGTACAGTTAAAATCATTCAAGGAGTTCTTCCAATTGGATACTCCTTCTGAAAACAGAAGAAACGAAGGTCTCTTCAAAGTTTTTAGCGAAAATTTTCCTATCACGGATACAAGAAACATCTTTGTACTTGAATTCCTCGATTATTTCGTGGATCCCCCAAGATACAATATGGATGAGTGTATCGAACGGGGACTCACCTATGCGGTGCCATTGAAAGCGAAACTCAAGCTTTCTTGTAACGACATTGAACACGAAGATTTTGAGACCATTGTACAGGATGTTTACTTGGGAACCATTCCCTATATGACACCTAGCGGGTCATTTATTATAAATGGAGCAGAACGTGTAATCGTTTCACAGCTCCACAGATCTCCGGGTGTTTTCTTCGGTCAAACATACCACACAAACGGCACGAAGCTTTATTCAGCCAGAGTAATTCCTTTCAAAGGAAGCTGGATTGAATTTGCTACTGACGTAAACAATGTGATGTATGCCTACATCGACCGTAAGAAGAAATTTCCGGTGACTACACTTTTCAGAGCCATCGGCTATGAAACAGATAAAGATATTCTTGATATTTTTGGCCTTGCCGAAGATGTTAAAGTATCTAAAGCTGCCCTTAAAAGGGTTGTAGGTCGCAAACTGGCTGCCAGGGTTCTGCGCAGCTGGATCGAAGATTTCGTGGATGAGGATACCGGTGAAGTGGTATCTATCGAACGTAATGAAATCATCATCGAACGTGATACCATTCTTGAGGATGGACACATCGATCAGATTATTGACTCAGGTGTAAAATCTATCATCATCAGCAAAGAAGATGACAAAAACGATTTCGCCATCATACACAATACTCTTCAAAAAGATACTTCCAATAATGGAAAAGAAGCGGTTGAAGTAATCTACAGACAGTTGAGAAATACTGATCCACCGGATGAGGAAACTGCCCGTGGTATCATCGAAAGATTATTCTTCTCAGACAAACGTTATGACTTGGGTGAAGTTGGTCGTTACAGAATCAACAAAAAACTTAAACTCAATACGTCTGACGAGGTAAAAGTGTTGACCAACGAAGACATCATCAGCATTGTAAAATATCTGATCGAATTGAGTAATTCACGTACCGACGTAGACGATATTGATCACTTGAGCAATCGTCGTGTTAGAACGGTGGGTGAACAGCTTTATTCACAATTCGGAGTTGGTTTGGCTCGTATGGCAAGAACCATTCGTGAAAGAATGAACATCCGAGATAATGAGGTGTTCACACCGACTGACTTAATCAACGCCAGAACCTTATCGTCTGTGATTAACTCATTCTTCGGTACCAATCAGCTTTCTCAGTTCATGGATCAAACCAATCCATTGGCAGAGATTACTCACAAAAGACGTATGTCTGCCCTCGGACCCGGCGGTCTTTCCAGAGATCGCGCAGGATTTGAGGTACGTGACGTTCACTATACCCACTATGGTCGTTTGTGCACCATTGAAACACCGGAAGGTCCAAACATCGGTTTGATCTCTTCTCTCTGTGTTCACGCCAAAATAAACGGCATGGGATTCATTGAAACTCCATATCGTAAAGTAACAGATGGAAAAGTTCTTACCGGTCAGCCGGTTGAATATCTGAGTGCTGAAGAGGAAGATGAAAAAACCATCGCGCAGGCCAATGTTCCTTTGAATGACAAGGGAGAATTTATGACCGACGAAATCAAAGCTCGCTTTGAAGGTGATTTCCCGATTGTAACCCGCGATGCGGTTCACTATATGGACGTTGCTCCAAATCAGATCGTTTCGATTGCAGCCTCTTTGATTCCTTTCCTCGAACATGATGATGCTAACCGTGCATTGATGGGATCAAACATGCAGCGTCAAGCGGTACCTTTACTCAGACCTAGCGCTCCTATTGTAGGAACCGGACTCGAAGGTAAAGTGGCACAAGACAGCAGAAACCTCATTGTTGCAGAAAAAGATGGTTTGATTGATTTTGTAGATGGAAGCGAAATTCGCGTTCGTTACGAAATGGATGAAAACCAACAACTGACCAATTTCGGCGGTGATGTAAAAGTCTATGAACTGATTAAATTCAGAAGAACCAACCAAAACACTTGTGTGAACCTCCGCCCTATTGTAAAAAAAGGCGAAAAGGTTAAAGCTGGTCAGGTGTTGTGCGAAGGTTATGCCACAGAAGGCGGAGAACTTGCCCTTGGTAAGAACTTGCTCGTGGCTTTCATGCCTTGGCAGGGATATAACTTTGAGGATGCGATTGTAATTTCAGAAAAGGTAGTAAAAGAAGATTTCTTTACTTCTTTGCACATCACTGAATACCAACTCGAAGTAAGAGATACCAAAAGAGGTGAAGAAGAACTCACCAACGATATTCCAAACGTAAGTGAGGAAGCTACCCGAAATCTTGACGAGAACGGATTAATCCGCATCGGGGCAAGGGTAAAAGAAGGGGATATCCTCATTGGTAAAATTACTCCAAAAGGAGAAACTGAACCTTCTCCTGAAGAAAAACTGCTTCGCGCCATTTTTGGAGACAAAGCCGGTGATGTGAAAGATGCTTCTTTGAAAGCATCACCATCAACGGATGGGGTGGTTATTGAAAAGAAGTTGTTCTCAAGAACCAAAAAAGACAAAACTTCCCGCGCTGAGGACAAAACCAAATTGGCTAAAATTGATGCCGAACATGAAAAAGAGATGGCCAAATTAAATGCCATTCTCGTAGACAAACTGTTCAAGGTACTCAATGGAAAAACATCAGCCGGAGTGAACAACGTTTTCAGTGAAGAAGTGCTTCCAAAAGGAACCAAATTCACTCAGAAAAACATATCTGAACTTGATTATGCGACGGTTTCTTATCTCAACTGGACCAATGATGACGATAAAAATGACCTGATCACTGAAATTCTGAACAACTATAAACAACGTCAGAATGAAATCATCACTGAATACAAACGTCGCTATTTTGCGGTGAGTGTAGGTGATGAATTGCCAACAGGTATTCTTCAGCTTGCGAAAGTGTATATCGCCCACAAAAGAAAATTAAAAGTAGGTGATAAAATGGCGGGTCGTCACGGTAACAAGGGTATTGTTGCCCGTATTGTTCCACACGAAGACATGCCATTTTTGGAAGATGGAACACCGGTAGATATCGTTTTGAATCCATTGGGTGTGCCTTCTCGTATGAACCTAGGACAGATTTACGAAACTGTTTTAGGTTGGGCCGGTTTGAAATTGGGAGTAAAATTTGCGACCCCAATCTTCGATGGAGCCTCTGAACAAGAAGTGGCCGACTATATTGAAAAAGCAGGTTTACCGAAAAACGGACAGACTTATTTATACAATGGATTAACGGGTGAACGTTTCGATCAGCCAACAACGGTTGGTGTTATCTATATGTTGAAACTCGGTCACATGGTGGATGATAAGATGCACGCACGTTCAATAGGACCATACTCTCTTATCACTCAACAGCCATTGGGCGGTAAAGCTCAATTCGGTGGTCAGCGTTTCGGAGAAATGGAGGTATGGGCATTGGAAGCATTCGGTGCAGCCAATATCTTGAGAGAAATTCTCACCGTGAAGTCTGATGATATCATAGGAAGAGCCAAAATGTACGAAGCAATTGTGAAAGGCGAAAACATGGGAGAACCCGGATTACCGGAATCTTTCAACGTATTGCTCCACGAATTGAAAGGACTTGGTTTAGATGTCACCTTTGAATAATTTTTAATAGGAACTTAAATGTCATACAATAAAAAAGATCATAAGATTAAAAGTAATTTCACTTCCATTAGAATTGGGTTGGCTTCTCCTGAAACCATTCTTCAACGTTCCTATGGCGAAGTTACCAAGCCTGAAACCATCAATTACAGGTCTTATAAGCCCGAAATGGGTGGACTTTTCTGCGAACGCATTTTTGGTCCTGTAAAGGATTATGAATGTCATTGTGGAAAATACAAGCGTATCCGTTACAAAGGAATCGTTTGTGATCGTTGCGGTGTAGAAGTTACCGAGAAAAAAGTACGTCGTGAACGTATGGGACACATCGAATTGGTGGTTCCTGTAGCACATATCTGGTATTTCAGAACCTTGCCTAATAAAATCGGTTATCTTCTTGGTTTGCCAAGCAAGAAACTCGAGATGATTATTTACTACGAACGTTACGTAGTAGTTCAGGCCGGGATCAAGGAAGCCGATGGAGTGCAATATCTCGACTTTTTAACTGAAGAAGAATATCTCGACATTTTGGATTCACTTCCAAAAGACAATCAATACCTCGATGACAAAGACCCGGGCAAATTTGTGGCTAAAATGGGTGCAGAAGCCTTGGTTGATTTGTTGGGAAGATTGAATCTCGATGATTTATCTTACAGCCTTCGTCATCAGGCCGCCAATGAAACATCACAACAAAGAAAAAATGAAGCGTTAAAGCGCTTGAAAGTTATAGAAGGATTCAGAGATGCCAATAGCCGTTTTGAAAACAAACCGGAATGGATGATCATGAAAATTCTTCCTATTATTCCACCAGAACTAAGACCCTTAGTTCCTTTGGAAGGGGGCCGTTTTGCAACTTCCGATTTGAACGATCTTTACCGCAGGGTAATCATCCGTAACAATCGTTTGAAGCGTCTGATGGAAATCAAAGCACCGGAAGTAATCCTCAGAAATGAGAAAAGAATGCTCCAGGAAGCGGTTGATTCTTTGTTGGATAACACAAGAAGAGCAAATGCTGTAAAGGCCGATGGAAATCGTCCGTTGAAATCTCTGAGTGACATGCTCAAAGGTAAGCAAGGTCGTTTCCGTCAAAACTTGTTGGGTAAACGTGTTGACTATTCAGGTCGTTCGGTAATCGTGGTGGGGCCAAAATTAAGACTTCACGAATGCGGATTGCCAAAGAACATGGCGAGCGAATTATTTAAGCCTTTTATCATTCGTAAGCTCATCGAAAGGGGCATCGTTAAAACCGTAAAATCTGCCAAGAAAATTGTTGACAGAAAAGATGCTGTCATCTGGGAAATACTTGAAAACATTCTGAAAGGTCACCCTGTATTGCTCAACCGTGCTCCAACATTGCACAGATTGGGTATCCAGGCATTCCAGCCAAAATTGGTAGAAGGAAAAGCCATTCAGTTACACCCATTGGTGTGTACCGGTTTCAACGCCGATTTCGACGGTGATCAGATGGCGGTGCATTTGCCTTTAGGTAATGCTGCTGTTCTTGAAGCTCAGATTTTAATGCTGGCACCTCACAACATTCTGAACCCTGCCAACGGAGCACCGATTGCGGTACCTTCTCAGGACATGGTTTTG
>JBIIVF010000188.1:0-3889 GCA_044339595.1 Bacteroidia bacterium | reverse complement strand
TATAAGACCGCTTTGGAAGAAAAGTATCGCTTTTTATGTTATGGCGACGCTTTGTTGATTCTTTAACTCAAATTACGCGATAAAATTTTAGTTCCTAAAATTATAGCCGTTAGTTGGGTTTAACCCCGAAATAGAAAATGCGATTAATATTTGCAAAATATTGATTTACAGTCTCTTATTCGTCTCAGCATTTCTAAAGCTGATTCTGGGTTTAATCAGACAAATTAATGTAAAGCGGCTTTAACCGGAAGGCTTTTAAGAATTTCCGCTTCCATTTCCATGAGTTCATTCAGCCTTTTATAAACGGCTTGTTCATCGAAATATTGAAGAGCAAACCCAACGAAAATATGGCCGTGTCTTGCCTCTGAGGTCCACAACCTTTTATAAAATTGCTTGAGCGATCCTTCTTCCAGCGCATCTGCAACTTTTTTAAATCTTTCCGCACCGCGGCATTCCATCACTGAACCTAATAGCAGGCGATCCATAAATCTGGCTTCCAATCCGGAGTTACAGCAAGCCACCAATTGTACCGCATATAAATCCTTCTCAATTTCATGGGGCAAAGCAATACCCTGCGCTTGCATGATGGCATATACATCCCTAAAATGCTCAAGTTCTTCCAAAGCGGTCTCGATCAAATCCGGAATAATCTCCAATCTGTTTGGGTATTTCGCCACAAGGCTAAGGGCCATGCTACTGGCTTTTCTTTCACAATTGGCGTGATCCTGCAAAAAAGCCGGAAAATCCTGGAGCACAGCTTGAAGCCACGCCTCCGAAGAATCCGATTTTAAATCAACTGATAATTTCATTGGGGTCAAAGTAAGTGATTTTTTACTAAACCACCCTTCAAGGGCTACCTAACCACCCTTCAAGGGTTATTTAAACCCTTGAAGGGTGGTTAGGTTCTATATTAATCGAAAGCTTTAGTTGGAAATGAATAAATTTATTCAGACCTTTGCAGCCCTTGCAGGAAACTGGAGAACCTGCATTGTAATAAAACAATTAATAAATGTCAGTTAAACTTAGACTTCAAAGATTTGGCCGTAAAAAAAGGCCTTACTACCATGTGGTTGCGGCGGATGGAAGAGCTCCTAGAGACGGTAGATTTATCGAGAGAATTGGATCTTACAATCCGACCACAAACCCGGCGACGATCGAACTCGATCTCGACAAAGCAGTAGCTTGGCTTCAAAAAGGAGCACAGCCAACAGATACCGTACGTGCCATTCTTGGTTACAAAGGTGCCTTACACAAAAACCACCTGTTGAACGGTGTGCGCAAAGGTGCATTGACCGAAGATCAGGTTGAAGAAAAATTCAATGCTTGGCTGGATAGCAAAGCAGGATTGATCGATTCAAAAGTACTTCGCTTACAGCAAGAAAAAGCTTCTAGAGATCAAGAAGCCCTCGAACGTGAAGCGAAAGTTAGAGAAGCAAGAGAAAAAGAAATTCTTTTGAAAAACTCTCCGGTTGCTGAAGAAGTGATTGCTCAGGAAACTGCAACGGAAGAGACTTCATCAGAAGAATCTACAACAGAAGAAACATCATCAGAAGAAGCAGTGGTTGAAAACACAGCTGAAACTGAAACATCGGGAGAAGATACACCCGCTGAAAAAACAGAAGAATAATCCGGATGCTCAGGATTGAAGACCTGGCAGCCATTGGATTTGTTCGAAAAACGCATGGTTACAAAGGACATCTGAAAATTCAGATTGAACTTGAAGCCGCAGGTGAAATTGAAACGGAACAGCTTTTTATCTTAATCGATGAAAAGCCTGTTCCGTTTTTTATTGAAGAACTTTCAGGCACCACCGATCTTTGGCTCGTAAAGCTCGAAGATGTAGGCAGTGAAACTGAAGCCCGAGAGTTGGTGAATGCAAAAGTTTGTATATTAAAAGACCTCATTGTAGACCTGCCGGTTACAGCTCAAATGATAGACATCGTTGGGTATACCATGAGTGATCAAAATCTCGGAATTATTGGAGTGGTTACTGATTATATTGAAAGAAATATTCAGGATCTGATAGAAATGAAAGTAGGACCACATAAGCATCTCATCCCCGTGAATGAAAACATTATTCGGCGCATTGACCATCCGCATAAAATCATCTTTGTAAATTTACCTGAAGGATTGCTCAACATCAACGATTAAAACCAAGTGAACATTGAGAATTGATATCATCACGGTACTTCCCGAATTGATTGTGAGTCCACTACAACATTCAATCCTTAAGCGAGCCCAACAAAAAGGCATCGTTCAAATTGAGGTGCACAACCTAAGGGAATTTGGTTTAGGTAAAAACAAACAAATAGACGATTACCTCTATGGCGGGGGTGCAGGAATGGTTATGATGATTGAACCAATTGTCCATTGTATTGAAACATTGCAAAGTAAACGAACTTACGATGAAATCATCTATTTAACCCCTGACGGAAAAACCCTCGATCAGTCCATCGCCAATCAACTGAGTTTAAAGGGCAACTTGATCTTGCTTTGCGGTCATTACAAAGGCATAGATGATCGCATTCGTCAACACTTTATCACCCGCGAAATATCCATTGGAGATTATGTGCTTACCGGGGGCGAGTTAGCCGCTGTGGTTTTGACCGATGCTATTTGCAGACTCATACCGGGAGTTATCAGCGATGAAGAATCTGCGCTGACGGACAGTTTTCAGGATGGATTACTCGCGCCTCCTGTGTTTACGCGTCCCTCAGAATTCAGAGGTTGGCCCGTGCCGGAAATATTGCTTTCGGGCGATTTTCCTAGGATCGAAAACTGGCGTATGGAACAGGCCATAGAAAGAACCAAAAAAAGAAGACCAGATTTGCTGGAATAATATCAAATTCATTGAATTGTCTGGCTCGACACTTAAAGTAGAACTGTACAATTTTCCTTAAATTTGTAAAAACCGAAATATGTTGACGCTAAAAAATATCATGAATGAGATGAAAGATGTTCCGGTTAACAGACTGGAAGAACTTTTTCAATTGGTTCATTCCCTAGCTCTTCAATCCAAACCCAGTGCAACCAGTCGAAAGAAAATATTATCTTATGGAGGCGCCTTTAGTGATTTGGATTCAGAGGAATACACAGATTTTATAGAACGAACTAAAGAAACCAGGAAACAATTGTTGAATCGTTCAATTGACTTATGAATCCTGCTCTGATTGATACCGATGTTCTCTCAGAATTTTTGAGAGGAAATTCTAGAGTCATTGAAAAACTAGATCAATATCTTTCTGAACATGGCTTTCTGAACATTAGCAACATTACCTATTATGAAATTCTGAACGGTCTGTATTACAAGGATGCTAAAAAGCAGTTAAAGAAATTTGAAAAATTTATCGAATTAAACCAAGTTATTCTACTCACTGCAAACATGGCTAAGAAAGCAGCCATCATCCAGGCTGAACTTAGAAGTAAAGGTGCTGAAATAGGTCATACTGACACATTAATTGCAGGAATTGCCATCACATCTAATCTTCAACTCATCACCAATAATACTGCTCATTTTAAACGAATCAAAGGACTAAAATTAGATAATTGGACCAAGTAGCTTTGAATAATTTGTATCTCGAATGATTATTTCGAACATTGGGATGGAATGAATTCAGCACGAACGTATCTTTGTCAATTAATTTTCACATGACTCAATTGGGCCAAGTGATTTTACTTCAACCCATGAAACTCAAATTAACCAAACCCCTCATTGTTTTCGATCTTGAATCGACCGGTGTGAATGTTTCTACCGATCGAATTGTAGAGATCTACATGATCAAAATATTTCCTGACGGCACAGAAAAACACCTTCACCAGCGCATCAATCCGGGCATTCCTATTCCGAAAGATGTAACAGCCATACACGGCATTACCGATGCAGATGTGG
>JBIIVF010000228.1:0-2604 GCA_044339595.1 Bacteroidia bacterium | reverse complement strand
TCGAACTACGATATTCTCAAATCCGGGAGCGTAATAACTTTTGCTTTTAGCGCGGATTAACAGCTCTTCCTTATCGCCTTTGATATTCCCTCCGGTGATTTCAAGATTGGCCGCCCGAACGGCATTGGTAACCTGATCAAAGGTGAGGTTGAAACTTCTCAGGGCATTTTCGCTGAGTGCGATTTCAATTTCCTCCTCCGGAAATCCTTTGATAATCACTTTTGAAATGCCTTCTTGTCTCAAAAAATCATCTTCAATTTTTCTGGAAATTTGCTTGAGACTCTTGATGTCAATGTTTTCGGCACTGATGGCAAAACTGATGGTCAAACTTTCGGTTTCTTGCCTAAAAACGATGGGTTTTTCTAATCCAACCGGCAAGGAGTTGATCCGCTCTACCGCATTTTTCACATCGTTCAGTACTTTGTCCGGATTGCTATTTTTGAGCACCTCCACCCTGATCATCGCCGCATTTTCAGAACTCGTGGAAGTGATGCGTTCAATACCACTGACTCCCTTCAGGTTCTCTTCGATTTTCACCACGGCCCCTTCTTCCAGCTCTTGTGGGGAAGCACCCGGATAAACCAAATTTACCATGATCATCCGATTTGGGATGGTTGGAAAGAATGTAGAGGTAAAAGACCGATAGCTGAAATATCCAAAAATCAGGATAGAAGCCATGACCACATTCACGGCCACCGGGTATTTTATAAAATAGGCGACGAGTTTTTTCATGGCGACTACTTCAAGGCTTTAACCCGCATATCTGTATAAGCCCCTGACATAACCTGATTGACCAGCAATGCATCTTCAGACAATCCTTTCACGATGGCTTGATCCTTGGTATATCGGACGATATCCACTTCTTTCATTTTTAGCAATGAATCCTGTTCAACTACAAAAACTTTATTCCCATCGATCAATAGTCTTCGAGCTATTGAAAATGCAGATTTAACGGGATCTGCCGAAAGTCTTGCATTGAGGAACATACCCTCTTTCAGCCCTTCACCCTGAACCTGTATATACAACATCACGGATTGAGAGGCGGCATCTAATTTTTGATTGATGCGCACCAATCGGCCGGTCCAGTTGCCGGATACTTCATCTGATTTAAGGGCAACGGCATCCCCCACCTTTAAAAATTTCAAATCAGAAACACTCACGGGCGTTTCCAGTTCGTAAGTGCCGGTTTGAATAAATTCTCCCAATTTTTGTCCCGGTCTGATCAATGTACCGGGATCGACTGAAGCCAAAGATAAGGTACCGGAGAATGGCGCCGGTAAGCGATATTTCGACAATCTAACTTCTTGACTTTTTAAGTTGTAATAGGAAGTGTAGACACCCTTGCCACTCAAATATGACTTCAAAGAACTGTTGTTGACTTCAGGTAGTGACGACAGATTTCCTTCAAAGGAAAACTCCTCCTGATATTTTTTCCAGGATGGATACGCAGCAGGGAAGTCAATCGACATATCGGCTAAAATTTGAGAGATCAAACCCAGAAATGTACTTTTCTGTGATTTGATTTGAGCCCTGAGTTCTGCATCATCAAGCACCGCAATGGCCGAAGCTGCAGCAAATGAATTCCCCTCTTTAAAATTTTCATTCAACAGAATTCCATTGACTTCAGAAAATAGTTCGAGTCGTTTTGAAGCCATCAATTTACCGGTTAAGAATATGTCGGCCGGTACATCCGTGTTTTTCACTTGGAGCACTGCAACCATGGGTGTAATGGCATTGGACGGAGCCGCTTCTCTGGCAGATTTCTTGCCCAGCTTTTTGCTTAAAGTAACGCTTCCGATAATCAGCACTACAGCACCAATAACAGACAACCTTCTATAAATTAGTTTCACGTTTTACACTATTTAATAAATATGACATTTTGAAACCGAATTGGTTCAGTTAATCAATGGTGGCAATCACTTTTAATTCAATGGCAATGGGTGTAGGCAAACAATTGATTTCAAGGGTTGTCCTGCAGGGTTGATTGTCTTTAAAATACTCTGCATAAAGACGATTATAGGTCTTAAAATCATCCTTCATGTTGGTCAGAAAAACGGTTACATCCACAATTTTATCCCAGCTGCTCCCTGCATCTTCGAGAATGTACTGGATGTTTCTAAATACAGAGTGACATTGCACTTCGATGTCATAGCTGAGAATATTCCCATCCGCATCCAATTCCACCCCCGGAATTTCCTTTTTTCCCCTTTCCCTGGGACCGACCCCGCTTAGAAACAAAAGATTCCCCACTCTTCTCGCATGCGGGTAAAGCCCAACCGGTTCGGGGGCTTTGCTTGAATGAATATGATTTTCAGCCATTTCGATTCGAATTAGACTTCAAACCTACATTAAAGGCCGTTAAATTAAAAAGATGAAACCCAAATAATTGGATAACCTCTAACGACGCCTGTTACTTCTTATTATCCTTAATAGAAATCTCTACCTCATCGTTCTTTTTGATCACCTTTTTTTCGGGATCTACCGCCGGTTTTGCTGCCGGAGGAACCTGACCTTTTACCACAGGCTTTTGTCCCGGAGGAGTTGCCGGCCCCGAACGTGTTGGAGGAGCTGCTTTTTTAGGTGGCATGATGCCTGTTTCCCAGA
>JBIIVF010000076.1:0-11830 GCA_044339595.1 Bacteroidia bacterium | reverse complement strand
GATGACTGCGCCAAATCCTTCTTCAATGGTGGACTCGAGATGGTTGGCAGAACCGATCAATTTATTGTTGGGATGGATCGCCACATACGTAACCTGATTGCCCACACCACTAAAAGATTTAACTATTTTTCCTGTTTCTAAATCCCATAATTTTACGGTACCATCGGTTGACCCCGTTAAAACATATTTGGAATCCATACTAATGGCGACACTCATAACTTTCCATTCATGACCGATGAGTTCGCGCAACTTTTTACCGGTTTGATTGTCCCAAATAATGGCAGTTTTATCACTGCTTCCGGTTACGATATATTTATTGTTGATGGAAGTAGCTACCGCATTGATGGCGTCTTTATGACCTTCGAAGGTACGTGTAACCGCTCCTTTGATGTCGTACTGCTTAAGGATATGTCCATTGTCAGCGCAAAAGATATTTCGTTGATCCGGGCTGATACCGATGCAATTCACCGGTTCTTTATTGTCGATTTTTCTTTCGATTTTCTTTTCGAGGTCGTAACTGGTAATCTTGCCATCGGCACTGGCCGCGAAGATCGTTTTGAGACTCATCCCGTAGGCCACGGAAGTTACCGCCGTAGTAGAAAATCTGTGCGATTGTTTTTGAACAAAAATACCTTCGGGTGCCAATTCCCAAATGATGGTATTGAAATCGTTTCCCCCGCTGATAATCTTTTTGCTGTCGCGCGAGAAAGAAATACTGGTAACTGCGGCGTCATGACCGTAAAGCGTGCCTAACCATTCAATGGTGCTATCGATGGTAAAAACTCGAATAGCTTTATCCCATCCGCCGGTGGCAATGTATTTGCCATCCGGAGAAAAAGCTACACACTCTACATCATCCGTATGCTCCCTTAAAATAGTTTTAAAACCCGAAGCTGAATCTTGTGAGAAAGCCTGAAACACACCAGAACAGGCGATGAACATCAGACAAAAAGTAATTTTTTTCATATCACTAAAATCAAAAGGTGAAACCTCGAAAATTCGAATTGTTTCAAAGTAACAACTCTTATGCCATATTCTATATGTCGAATGTCATAAAGGTAAATAAATTTGGTAGATTTATTTTTTTGATGAATTGTCGGAATCGCGGATTAGGCGGATGAATGGATGACGCGGAGGGTTGTTGTCGACTTAAAATCTTGGTAAAATTTGAATCTTACAAAAATCATGGTTCAGACAATGTTTGAATAGCGGATTAGGCGGATGAAGGGATGACGCGGAGGGTTGTTGTCGACTTAAAATCTTGGTAATCTTTGAATCTTACAAAAATCATGGTTCAGACGATATTCTGAATCGCGGATTAAACGGATATAAGGATAGCGCGGAGGTGTGTGGTGGAAAAAATCATGGTCCACCTTAAATTAAACAAATCATAGTTCAGACGATAAACGGATGAAATATAAAACTCGGATGTTTATTAGCGACAATAAAATCCTAGAAATCGTTAAATCATTATATCGCTAAATCATTACATTGTTTCATCGTTTCATCGCTAAATCATCCCCACTACTCCTCTTCCGGTTTTATAGCAGCAGGTGCAGGCTTTAAGGTTTCTGTTTTCCTTTTGATTCTGAAATGATTGAATTGTTTTCGGTAAGAAAAACCAACCCCGGTGGTAAAAATATTGCTGACCACGCCCAGAGTAGGATCATTGGCGAATTTGGAGAAACCACGCACTTTAAACCGACCATCAGAGGTGATGTTGTATTGTATGTTCAGGTTATACGGATTGCGGCCATTGATGGCATTGGCATCTACAGAGCCATCAAACTCAAGTCGATCGTTCAGAAACTTCCGTTTTACCGAGAATATCAGTTCTTTCTTGGTGGCTTCACTCGCACTTTGCCAATCGATGCCAATTTGCCAGCGACTGTCGAGCTGAGAAATCCAGTTGCTCACCTGATTGCTGATCAGATCACCCACGCTATTGTTCACCGTGCTTTGAATTCCGCTGGAGGCCGCCAAAGCACCGGTACCACTTGCAAATCCGGGTGGGATAAAACTTCCCAATACCAAAAGACTGAATACCTGTCGATTCAATTCTTCAGGATCTGATTGTATTCGACTTACCACACTGTTAAAGGTATTAAATCCGGAAGTTGCCGCATTGCTCTGATTCGGAAAACTCAATCCAAAAGAGATATCAGGAGAAAAGAGCAATCCTTTTAAAAACAGCTGACAATCAACCGGTATTTTAGTTCGGTAATTCTGCAATTGTTCATCGGGTACCAATCCCGCCAGCAAATCTGCCGGGGCGGAGTTTTCTCTTTTCACCGCTTCAATGTTCATTTTGCCATCGTACGGGTTGCCATCCCATGTGATGCTGCTTCCACTGGTGATGTTAAATTCTTTGCTGATAAAGTTTAAGGCGGTAAAGTGATACTGTCCGGTTTCAATGATATAATCTCCATACATTGAAAAATCACCGAATGAATTGATTTCCATTTTTAGATTTCCATTTCCACTGCCTTTGATGCGATCATCCATCAATTCATCAAAAATTAATTCGATGTATGCCTCAGGTGTAAGTTCGAAGTTGAAATCCATTCGAAATCCTTCCAAATCTGAATTTTTCTCTGATTTATCCTCTTCTTCTGCCTTGGCAAAGCTGATGAATCCCACGGAGGTATTATCCGTATCCCATTCAAGTGGAATAAAAATTCGGGTTCCTTTTCGGCTTTTGGCATTGATGTTCATATAAATATCATCCAACGGGCCTTTGAATGCGCATGATCCATCGAGGGTAGCCGTACCGTAAAACAACTCGTTGTCACCCTTTTTTGTATTCAATCCCATAAAATTTCGGAGATTGCTCATTTTCACATCCAAATAAAAATCATCAAAAAAATCATGCATGATGGCTCCGCTCACATTTCCACCATTGTTAAATGCATCGGTTATTTCCATATAATTCATGGCGAATTTCTTGTCAGAAATCGACATGCTCCCTTTCAAAGCATAGCGTACATTGGTATAATCCACCAAAAATGAGCAAGAGTCTAAAAGAGCCGTTCCTGTAAATTTAGGATGATCAAAAGTGCCGCCAACATATACGGATGCGCTTAGTTTACCCCTGAAATCGCTGGCAATCCCTTTAAAAAATTGACCGATGGGTTTGATTTCCCCATTGCGCCAGGTCATTTTCAGGTCTAAGTTTTGATCGCTGATACCCAGGTTAATTTTCCCAATGATCTCCATGTCTTTCAGAAGTCCTTCCTGCATGGTGCTATACACATCCATTTCGAGTGGATTTTTACCGGAAGCTTTTGTAATCAATTTAAAATTACCCAGGGTATCGGCATTCAGGGTAAGATTATCTATAATGAGATCGGAATTGATGGATGGCTCAAACCATTTTCCACTCACGTTTAAGGTTCCATTGGTTATTCCGGATATTTTATCCATGCTTTCCGAACCGATCAAAGGCGATAGAATCTTCAAATCAAAATCCTTCAACCACAGGCTCATTTCGGTCTCGTCATTTTTGTAGACATATCCATTCAAATCAAGCCTTTCCTGGTCTGAAAGAATCGCAAAATCGGTAATATGAACATTTCCACCGGCTATTTCAAAGCGATTGTTATTGCTAATCTTCCAGGTCTTGTCGAAGACACTTAACAATCCGTCTTCCAATTGCACCATCACGCTGTCTTTGGTAAACAAACTATGGCCATAGGTGAAGAAATGGGCATCATGCTCAATATCATCTGCCATCAGGGTAAATTCTATAAAATTGGGAGAGATACTCGAATTGAGCAATAAGTGGTTGACCCGGGTGGCATTTTTCTGATTGATGGTAAAAATCTCGGTACTTAGGTTGAGCAATTCGCCCGGCTCCTTTTTTAAATTCACATCCCAGTCCTTAATCACGATGTCATCCCATCGCACAGAATCAAAATTACTTTTAAAATTGAGACTTTCTTGAATGCTGTTGTAATCACCGCTGGCCGTTCCCGGACTAATCTCAAATCTCGAATTGAGCAATGATGAAAGGATGTCAGGGCGTTTAAATCTTGAGATAAACGCAATGCTCACCGGCGTTTTAGTTCCCCTTAGTTCTGGAAACATTTCAGGAAAAAGAGTTGATAGAAACTCTTTGTAAGCCATGCCCAAACCACTAAAAGCGAATTCTCCCTGGATGGTTATATCCGCAATGTCTGAATTAAAGATCAACATCCGTTTATTGGCTACTGACGCTGAGAAAAGGCTTGTTTCTGCCATATAAAATGACTTGCCGTTGCGTTGAATATCCAAATTCTTCAATCTGGCGGTACCGCTCAAATTATCCAGTTCATCGCCCCTTAGTTGCACCGAAACGGAAGAACTGACCACGCTTTCCGCGGCAGAGTCGAGGTGTAAATGGGTTAGATTGGCATGCTTGATATCTGCCACAAAGTCATAGACAGGCAGTTCCTCATTCAAATTGATATCCCCTTTAAAAACCAAGTCTATATTATCATCCTTAATGGAAGCATTGCCCTTGAAGTTCTTTTGAATAAAATGCCCATTGAGTTCTATGCCGGAAAATCGGTAGTGATTCCATTCCAATTCAGAAATATTTCCATCGATCTTAGCATCAAAATCATTCATGCTGAAGCCCTTGCCATCCACATTTAATGCGAATCCGGTACTGCCTAAACCGGCGTCGGTTAATATTTTTCCAAGATCGAACTGCGTGGAGGTGATATTTCCTGAATAGACCGGAGGACCTGTCTTTGGAATTTTCATGTTGATGTCTGAGCTGAGGTTCCCTAAGTCGGAATTCAAATTACCATAGGCCACAAAATCATGAATAAATCCTGTGAATTTTCCATCGAAAGAAACATCTCCCAGCAGGCTTATTTCTTTTGGGAGTTCTGTGGTTCTTATCAAGGATCTAATATCCACAGGACGGGTGATTAAATTAGCTATATCGGCATCAATAAAGGCATCATCTATGTCCGGAAGTCCCTTTATTCTCAACTTACCTGAAAGTTGAGTTTTGTTACCAAAAGCCATCATCATCTGGTCTACTTTAAAATTACTGACCACACCCTTCATATCTCCGGAAACGAGCAGGGAATAATTTAATGGTAAAAGTTCATTGGAGAAATAACCCAATTCCTGAATATTGATGCGTGATTTTTCCAGATTGGCTTCGATTCTTACGCTATCAATAAAGTAGTTGAAGTTATTGAAATGGTCATATCTGAAAACTAAACGGTCACGCAAGGTACTTCTGGCCGTTTGGAGCATCAGGCTGTCGAAAACCATCCCTTTAGACCAGATGGTGGCATCGGTCCTAAGGTTGGCAATGCGCAATCCCGAACGCTCTCTGCAGGCGAATGAGGTCGATCTAAAACGGATTGAATCATCTATAATTACAAACTGCTCGAGATCTGCATTGAGACCATAGAAATGGATGTGATTTTCATCAAACTTTCTTAATTCCGGTGGTTTAATGCCCTGTCGCCACATTCGAAAATCGGTGTCTCGGATGATTACTTTTTTACTTTTAATCACCCAACTGCCTCCGCCCCCGGATGGAGCCTTATTAAAATAATCAATGATAAACTGGTAGTTAAGGTCATTGGAGCCTTCCGGCAAGGCAAAATGCACCCGCGTGCCTATAATTTCGAGTTTTCTTAGCGTAATTACCCGTTTGTCTGTATTATAAGACTGAAGCTGTATGCCCAATCGCTCGAAATAAAAAAGCGTATCTCCCTGACGGTCTTCGATATACAAATCGAGCAGGTCTGCTTTATCGAAAAACCGAATATTGACCCCGCTCATCGATACTTTGGTTTGCAGTTCACGGCTGAGATATCCGGTGACTTTTTGAATAATCCAAACTTGAACTGCTCTGGTTCTCAGGGCAAACGTAATACCGGCAAGCAGAATCAACAGACTCGTCAGTATGATTAGGGTTATTTTAAGTACCTTTGACACCTGTTGTTTAAACCTTTCAAAATTAACACTAAGTTGCCAATCGACCCTTCACAAGATTGCTATTATGTACGATAATAAAGACAACACCTGTTTACTGGCGATAGAATCATCCTGCGATGATACCGGAGCAGCTGTTGTGGTCAACGGAAAAATTCAGTCCAATGTTGTGGCCACCCAAATGGTGCATCAGCAATATGGGGGCGTTGTTCCCGAAATGGCGTCTCGAGCGCATTTACAGCATTTGATACCGGTGGTAGAAACAGCGCTTAAAAATGCAGGCGTTTCGTTGAGAGATTTAACCGGAGTTGCCTATGCGAGAGGGCCCGGATTGATGGGTTCGTTGATGGTGGGAAGCGCTTATGCACGTGCCTTGAGTTTATCTTTGAAGATCCCGTGTATTGGGGTAGATCACCTGAAAGCCCATGTAATGGCGCATTTCATTGATCAGCCTGTTCCAAAATTCCCTTTTTTATGCTTACTGGTGAGTGGCGGTCATACCCAAATCATACAAGTGAACAGCTACAGTGACATGGAAATCATGGGCAGAACCCGCGATGATGCGGCCGGAGAAGCTTTTGACAAAACCGCTAAGATGCTTGGATTGCCTTATCCCGGGGGACCGTTGATTGATCGATATGCTAAAGAAGGAGATCCGCTGAAGTTCAAATTTGGCGAAAGCAAAATGGACGGATATGATTACAGTTTTTCAGGATTCAAGACCTCTGTTTTGTATTTCCTTAAAGAGAAAGTGGCACTAAATGCCAATTTTATTGAACAGGAGCTGCCGCATATTTGTGCATCCATTCAACATCATATTGTTCGGAATCTTTTAAAAAACTTTAAAAAGGCCGCTTTAGACTGCGGTATTAAGGAGGTGGCACTGGCCGGAGGCGTATCGGCCAATTCGGCTTTGCGGAAAGCCTTTGAAGAAATGGCTTTAGATCAAGGCTGGCATAGTTATATTCCTGCATTTGAATATTGCACAGACAATGCTGCGATGATTGCCATGGCGGCGCATTATGCTCATTTAGACGGCGTGTCAGACCGCCTCGATGCCATGCCTTTCGCCCGACATCCCTGAAGTTTTTAAACAGAGGCAACATTGTGGTTAAATTTGGCATCTCTTTGGATAGAAAAAGAAAAATACTCAACCCGAAAAACAGTATGAAGAAAAGATATAACGGCATTCAATTCTTATGGATGATTTTAGCCATTTTAATGGTTCAGTTTGTCCATGCTCAAGGGAATGATACTGCTCTGTATCAGCAGTTGAAAGTTGCTGAAATGAAAAGCTGGGTCAAATTTCCGATGATGATTCGACAAAAAGACAGCTGTCTAAGTGAAACACGTCAGTTTAATGAATTCGGGAAAGTAGACTATATCAAATCTGATTACAATTGCATGGGTTGGAACAGAGTGGATGAGACCATTTTTAAATATTACCCAAACCATCTTCCTTCAGAAATAAAAACACTGAGTAACGACAACATCATCAGCCTCACCCGGTTCAATTACGACGACAACAGAAACGTCATTCGCGAAGAGCGCATATCTTTTGAGCCTTCGGATACCTTGGTTTTAACCTATTATCCTGAACTCGATAGAAAAGAAAAAATGGTCAAGGAGAAAATCATCAGCAGCAATCCATTAAAACAACCTTCCTATACACGCATGATGGATTACCAAAAAGGCTTGCTTTCAAAGGTGGAAGTGGTGAACGATACGGGAGCCGTTTTAGCCAAATACAACTATGTTTACAACGATCAGGGTCAAATTACCGATGAAACTTTCGAGAGCTTTGTGCCTCAGTACAGTTATAGCAAAGATTTATATGACTACGCCAACAATGCACTCGTGAGACACACCAACACACTCGAAAATACGGCCACTGAATTTATTTATGCTAAAAACGGACTCGCAGCGCAAACGCATTGGTATAATCGTTTTGGACAGTTGGAAAGGATTTATTTTAACCACTATACCTATCGCCCATGATGGATAAAATTGGATGGGTTATGTTGGGAGGTGCATTGGGAGCAGCGTGCCGATATGCATTTTCCGTTGGGTTGTCTAATCCGGGAGCCGGTGGTTTCCCTTGGGCAACTTTTGTGGTAAATATGCTGGGTTGCTTGCTTATCGGCCTGGTTTGGAGATGGTTGATTGTAGACACAACAAGTTCAATTCTGCTCCCATTAATCGTTACCGGTTTTTTAGGAGGATTCACCACTTTTTCCACCTTTGGCCTAGAGTCATTTATTTTGTGGAGGTCTGGAGAAACAGGGACATTGATGGTTTATATCATGTTGAGCAATATTTTAGGGTTTGCCTTCGTAGTTACAGGCAATAAGATTGGAGAATTAATTGGAAAATAACATGAAGAAATGGATGATTTCAGGCTTGATGATGTTGGTATTCATGACCGGGAATGCGCAAAAGCTCCTTATTCCAATGGATGAAGGGCAGAAAGACCACCTGAAAGCTTACGGACTTACCTACTGGGTACTCGCATTTGATAAGGAAGTAGAATGGCTTTTAAACTATCGCGGAGGTAGTTTCTTAATGGACGCGTATCCTGAATTTGAAAAAGAATGTCTATTGAGGGGCGTTTCTTTTGAGAAATTATCCTATTCCAAAGCGGATGCCATCAAGATGGAGATAGAAAGCCCGGTGGTAAATGCGAATGTGGTAAAATTACTGAAGACACCTAAAATTGCCGTTTACTCTCCAAAAAGTGCTCAACCTTGGGATGATGCCGTAACCATGGTATTGACTTATGCCCAAATCCCTTACGATGTCATTTTCGATGATGAAGTATTGGATGGAAAATTACCGCTTTATGATTGGCTGCACTTGCACCATGAAGACTTCACGGGTCAATACGGAAAGTTCTATTCGAGTTACCGCAATGCCCCCTGGTATATCGAACAAGTGGAGGAAGCGGAGAGCACCGCTGCTCGTTATGGATATGCTAAAGTTTCGAAAATGAAACTTGAGGTGGTGAAGAAAATTCGTGACTTTACTCTGGGCGGAGGATTTCTGTTTGCGATGTGTTCTGCCACTGATTCTTATGACATCGCTCTGGCAGCAGAAGAGTTGGATATCTGCGCTGAAATGTTTGACGGCGATCCCATGGATTACCAGGCCAACTCGAAATTAAACTTCTCTAACACCTTGGCATTCAAAGACTTTCATTTGATCATGGACCCCATGTATTATGAGTATTCCAACATAGACATGCAACCCCATGAACGAAGCATCAATGAGAATAACGACGTTTTTGTATTGAATGAATTTTCTGCCAAATGGGATGTAGTTCCCACCATTCTCACCCAAAATCACGAAAGGGTTTGTAAAGGATTTTATGGTCAAACCACGGCTTTCAAGAAGAACCTGGTAAAAAGCAGCACTATTATCCTGGGAGAAAATAAATCACTCGAAGAGGTGCGATATATGCATGGTGTTTTGGGCAAAGGCACATGGACCTTCTATTCAGGACATGACCCTGAAGATTATCGTCACATGGTGGGTGAACCGCCCACAGATTTGAGTTTACACCCGAATTCACCGGGATATCGTTTGATTCTCAACAATATTTTGTTTCCGAGTGCGAAACAGGAGAAGAAGAAAACCTGATTTCGTTACCCTGTGATCTTTCGTTGCTGAATTTTGTAATCCATGAGTCCGGCGATGCTTTGAGCGCGTTGCTTGATTTGCTCTGTATTTTGTCCTGTAAAAAGACGGTCTGCATTCTCCGTCCATAGTTTCAACCAATGGTTAAAGTGCGCGGTTTCAATAGGCGTAATCTGGCTAATCTGAAAATGTCGCGCCATGGGATTTCCTTTGAAATTCCCTGATCCGAACACAATCGACTCCCAAAAATCGTACATTTTAGGAAGGTGCTCATCCCAGTGAACATGCACCACTTCAGTAAAAAAATGACCAATCACCGGATCTGTTTTTACCGTATCATAAAAACTATTTACCAAGTGGGCAATGTCCTGCCTGTTTTCGATATCTGTCATTAGTAAAGTGGGTTTCCGGTCATTTCAAATGGCGGATGAATCTGCATCAGCTTCAGGATGGTTGGGGCAACGTCCGCTAATACGCCTTCATGAAGTTGTGCATGGGGTTCCCCTAAAACAAAGCAAGGAACCGGATTCAAACTGTGAGCAGTATTGGGTGTTCCATCAGGGTTGATGGCGTTGTCGGCATTGCCGTGATCTGCGATGATCACCACTTTTATCCCTAGTGACAAGGCCTTGTTGGCAATCTTTTCAGCACAGCCATCCACGGTTTCACAGGCTTTAACAATGGCATCAAAAACACCGGTATGACCGACCATATCCGGATTGGCAAAATTGATGCAATAGAAGTCGGTTTCATTTTTATCCAAAGCAGTCAAAATGGCGTCTGTCAAGGCAGGTGCGCTCATCTCGGGCTGAAGATCATAGGTGGCCACTTTCGGTGAGGGAATTAAGATGCGGGATTCTCCTTTAAAGGCATCTTCTCTACCGCCGCTAAAAAAGAACGTGACATGCGGATATTTCTCCGTTTCAGCCGCCCTGATTTGGGTCAAACCATGATTTTCCATCACTTCACCCAAAGTCATTTTTAAATCATCGTTTCCGAAAATGATGGATACATTTTTGAACGATTTGTCATATTCGGTAAGCGTATAATAATGCAACTTTAAGGGATCCATCTTCAGTTCAGGAAACGACTGCTGTGTTAATACGGTCGTAATCTCCCTTCCGCGATCTGTTCTGAAATTAAAGCAAAGCACGATATCCCCTTCCGCAATCAAGGCCATAGGCTTTCCATCAGGGTTTACATGGATGATGGGCTCCATAAACTCATCGGTGATATGCTCAGCATATTGAGCTTGAACCGACGCAGTTAGATCTGTGGATGGGATTCCCATTCCATTGACCATCAGTGCATGGGCTCTTTGAACCCGCTCCCATCGTTTATCGCGATCCATGGCATAATATCGACCGATGACTGATGCGATATTTCCCGGAAAAGTCAAGGTGCGCTTTAAAAAATCCAAACCGCTGTGTGGATCGGTGTCTCTTCCATCCAAAAAAGCATGGATGAATAAGCTGTCCTCCAATCCTTCCTTTTGAAATATCCGGCACAGATGTTCGAGGTGTTCAATGCTGCTGTGCACTCCACCATCGCTCACCAAACCCATCAAATGGATTTTTCGATTTGAATGACGGGCCTTTTCGAGCAGATCTTTAAACCCAGGCTCATCCACGATGCTGCCTGATTCAAACGCCTTGTTGATGCGCACAAGCATTTGCCAAACCACCCGACCGGCACCAATATTCAAATGTCCGACTTCAGAATTCCCCATTTGACCATCGGGGAGACCCACATTTTCGCCATACGTTTTTAAAGTGGTATGAGGAGCTTCTGCAAACAAATGATCAACAAAGGGTGTTTTTGCTTGAAAGACCGCATCCGTATGATCTCTTCGACCGATTCCCCATCCGTCGAGAATCATCAATAAAGCTTTTTGAGACATAAGTACAAAATTCCCCATTTAAACGTTCTTGGAAAAGACAAACCGAATGTTTGTCGATAACTATTCAGCGGTTGGAGATGAAGCGATACATTTGCAAACTTTCGAAAATATATTTTGAATCTAATTAGTTACGGTACTTTCAATCATAAACGACCTTTGATAAAGTGGGTGTTGTGCTTTTTGTTTGCGATGGTTTTGCAACAGGCCGAAGCACAGACCTTTTATTATTTGAAAGGCTTTGTGAACAACGAAAAGAATGAACCGATGCCCTTTGTGAATATTCGGGTCAGGGGAGAGAATTATGGCACCACAACCGATGAACAAGGCCGATATACCCTAAAACTCGAAGTTGGT
>JBIIVF010000058.1:0-14584 GCA_044339595.1 Bacteroidia bacterium | reverse complement strand
CCGAGATTTCAGAGAAGATTATAACGCTTTCAGGGGCAATGCTTATGGATTGGCGAATACTTTGAAACAAACTGCCTTTCTAAAACCTCGCATGAAAAACCCCAAAATAGAGAATCTCATTTACACCGGTCAATTAACGGTACCCGGACCCGGAATGCCCCCATCTATCATATCCGGACAACTCGCTGCCGGCATCATTGAACAAAAAAAGCACTAAAAACCATGGCAACCAAAGCACTATACGATCAAATTTCATCCAAACTCAACAAAGAGATCACGCGTCAATACAGCACGTCTTTTTCTTTGGGAATCAAAATGTTACATCCTTCCATTCGCGAAGGAATTTATGCCATTTACGGATTTGTTCGCCTTGCGGATGAAATCGTAGATACCTTCCATGAATATGAGCAAGAACAACTGCTGCATGAGTTTATTGAGGATACCCGAAAGGCTATTGATCGCCAAATTAGCATGAATCCGGTCCTGAATAATTTTCAGAAAGCGGTGAATGCCTATAGTATTGAATGGAGTCTTATTCAGTGCTTTTTCGACAGCATGGAAACTGACTTGCACAAGAATGCACACAATCAACAAAGCTATGACCAATATATTTTGGGATCAGCACAAGTGGTTGGACTGATGTGTTTGCGCGTTTTTTGTAAAGGAAACCTTGACCAATATGAGCACTTCAAGGAAGGCGCAATGAGTTTAGGCGCTGCGTTTCAAAAAGTGAATTTCTTACGAGATATTAAGGCTGACAATGAAGAATTGGGAAGAATTTATTTCCCAAATCTTACCTCCGGAATTTTGGATGAAGCTGCGAAACTTGAGATTGAGAAGGACATTCAAAAAGATTTCGATCACGCCCTCGAGAACATCCGTTTATTGCCCAAAGAATCAAGATTTGGAGTTTATACCGCCTACATCTATTATTTCATGTTGTTTGAAAAAATAAAAGGCTTACCGCCCTCCAGATTAAAAGAAGAAAGAGTGCGTATTCCGAACATTCAAAAACTGATGTTGTTGGTTCAATCTAAAACGCAAACTTCTTTTAATCTGCTATGATTCTCCTTTTGACCCTCATGGTATTGTCTGGAATAACCTCATCCGAGACCAATTTACTCATTGAATTACGCAGAAATTATGAAGCTTCGAGCAAATCGGAAAAGGTTTGCGACAAGATGCTAAAAAGTATACCTGCCCATTGTTCTAACACGGAAATGGGATACAAAGGGGCGCTATTTATGATGAAAGCTTCTTATGCCTGGATGCCCACCGAAAAACTCCATTATTTTAACAAAGGCAAGGACGTGCTCGAGCATGCCATCAAAAAAGAACCCGAAAATGCAGAGTTGCGCTTCATACGATATTCATTGCAACAATCGATTCCAACATTTTTAGGCTATGATCACAAAAGAACCGATCGTGCATTTCTTCAAAAAGAATTACCTTTGATTAAGGATGCTGAGTTAAAAAAATTGATTCAGTCTTACTTTAAAATACACTGATATGTCGGCCGGAATTGCCATACTGATAACCCTGATTACCTTTTTAACCATGGAAGCCGTAGCTTGGCTTGCCCATAAATATGTCATGCACGGATTTCTCTGGAATCTGCACGAAGATCATCATGTACACAAGCCCGGCTTTTTTGAGAAGAACGATGCTTTCTTTCTGATTTTTGCTGTACCCAGTGCTTCCGGATTTATTTTGGGTTCGACCCCCGCATACCGATGGATGTTTTTTGTCGGTTTGGGTATTTTGATTTACGGATTTGCCTACTTTATGGTGCATGAAGTTTTCATCCATCAGAGATTAAAATGGTTTACCCGCAGCAACAATCGATATCTTAGAGCCATTCGCAAGGCCCACAAGGTACATCACAAGCATCTCACCAAAGAAGATGGTGAGTGTTTTGGCATGTTGGTCGTGCCATTTAAGTATTGGCTGGAACAGAACCGGATGGGTAGAAATTGACGAATCGTAGCGGTCGTCAGTCCTTTAAAGCCGAAAAGTGGAAAAGAGACAAAGGCTCGTTACCACCATCCTGAACTCAGCTCAAATAATCAAAGCGTTTGGGGATGATGCATGTTTTTAAATCAAAGATTAGAATGAAACCGTCGCTTTTGTCATGAGTTCTATTACAACCCTTACCCTATTTCGGTTTCCAAGTCTGATGTCTAAAATTTGGGCCCTGGGTCAAATGCAATTTGCTCATTCTTCCCTATCTAAAAGTCCGGGACTTCAATTCTACAAACTTATGGGGAGCGGTCGGGATTTGGGGTTCAATCCTTTTCCGGATTGGGGTGTTTTTGCCTTGTTGGGGGTTTGGGAAAATGAACAAGCCGCGCAAGATTTCATTCACAATTCAAATATTTTTCGACGCTACGGTGAAAAGTCGAGTGAACAATGGACCCTTTTCATGAAGCCCATTCATGCCAAAGGACTTTGGTCCGGTAAAAATCCCTTTACTACTTCTGATGATTTAGATGAAACCAATCCGTTGATCCTGGTCATTACACGTGCTACCATTCGGGCCAATAAATTATTAAAGTTTTGGCGATATGTGCCAACTTCTCAACGACCCATTGAGCAAGGTTGTGAAGGCTTGATTTTCACAAAAGGAGTGGGTGAGATTCCCTTGTTACAGATGGCCACCCTCAGCATTTGGGAAAACCTGGACGCTCTGAAAAAATTCGCTTACAGCAGTCCGGAACATAGAGAAGCCATTAAAAAAACACACCAAATAGATTGGTATAAAGAAGAGATGTTTGCCAGGTTTCAACCCTATAAATCGACGGGCGTTTGGGATGGAGAAGATCTTTTGGGGCCTTATTTGAAGGGATGAATTTGAGATAATTTTGGGAATCTAAATCCCCCATTGAAAAAAACACTGAAATTGCCCCCCCCTCGACGGAGAAAGATGACCCTTTCTCACATACCATCCACCCCACTCCAGATTTTATTCTTCTTCATTTTCAATCACTTACAAAATATGAAAAACATTTTACACGCAATGTTGGTAGTATTACTATCATTTATAGACGCAAAGCACTGATATTTGCAAATAATGCACAAGCTGATACAGAACATACAAATTAACGTAAGCGACCAACTCTATTTAAAAAATCCGGAGCATTCAGAGCTTGGCAGAAATATTGTGAGTGGCAGCATTGCCTTGATCGAATCCATCGGCATCGAGCACTTTACATTTAAAAAACTGGCGATGCAGCTTCAAACCACTGAATCGAGTATTTATCGCTATTTCGAAAACAAGCACAAGCTTTTGGTGTATTTAACCTTGTGGTATTGGTTTTGGGTAGAATATCACATCGTATTTGCCACAAGCAATCTTCAAAATCGAGAAGAGAAACTCTCCAAAGCGCTGGACGTGATCATAAACCCCATTGGAAAAAATCAATATGCAGATCATATCAACCTTGATTTATTGCATAAGATCATCACTTCAGAATCCATCAAAGTATACCTGACCAAAGAGGTAAACCGAGAAGACAAAGAGGGTTATTTCAGCGGGTACAAACGATTGGTGAACCGTTTAAGCGAGCTGATGATGGAAATCAATCCACATTACCGATATGCGCATAGCCTTGCAACCACGGTTTTAGAGGGTACGTTACTTCAAAAATATTTCTCTGATCACATTCCTGCAATCAGTGACTTCACCCATCATCCGGAATCGATGAATGTATTTTTTAAAGAATTGGTATTTTCAACCCTCAATAGCAAAGCATGAAATCACCCCTAAACAGAGCACTCAATAGATTCTGGCGTTTGCTTCAACCTGAAAAAAAGGACGTTTGGCAAATCTATTTCTATTCTATTTTTAATGGATTAATCGCCCTTTCATTGCCGCTCGGCATACAAGCCGTGTTCAATCTGGTGCAAGCCGGTCGTGTTTCTTTTTCTTGGGCATTGTTGATTGCCTTTGTGATGGGAGGGATGGCCCTATCCGGTTTGTTGCAAATCATTCAAATGTATTTGTCAGAGCGATTGCAACAAAAAATATTTACCAAAGCTGCGTTTGAATTTGCCTATCGCATTCCGAGAATCAAACTATCTTCCTTAGACAATAAGCACGCGCCTGAACTGGTGAACCGTTTCTTTGAAATCATCAGTGTTCAAAAAGGAATAAACAAGACCTTAATTGATTTTCCGGCAGCCGTTTTGCAAATTATTTTCAGCCTAATACTGCTCTCATTTTTTCATCCATTTTTTATTGCTTTTGGCATCTTTGTGCTTTTATTCATCTTTTTGGTCATTCGATTGAATGCACCGAAAGGTTTGGCAACCAGTTTAGTAGAATCTACTTCCAAATTCAATGTAGTGCACTGGTTGGAGGAAACGGCACGCACGATGAACACCTTTAAATTGGCGGGAAACAGCACCTTACCACTAGAAAAGACCGATAATTTCGTAATTTCTTATCTGTCGGCGAGAAAAATGCACTTTAAGGTGTTGCTTCGCCAATTTGGTGGTTTGGTTTTCTTTAAGGTCATCATTGCCGGGGTTTTATTGGTGGCAGGCGGATTACTGGTAATTGACGGCCAGTTGGGATTGGGTCAGTTTGTGGCCTCTGAGATCATCATCCTGATGTTGATGAACACCGTTGAAAAACTCATCATTAGCCTTGAAACCATCTATGACGTACTTACTGCTTTGGAAAAAATTGGCTTTTTTACCGATATCGAATTAGAGAATAACGATGGGATGAAATTGATGTCGAACCCTGAAAAAGGAATGGAAATATCAGCCAAAGACCTCAGTTTTCATTATGCAGAGCAAAATACAGATCGGCTCACCGACCTTAGCTTTGAGTTAAAAGCAGGTCAAAGTATGTGTATCTCAGGTTTCAACGGGGCAGGAAAATTCACTTTGCTGCGATTATTGGCCGGATTGTATGAAGACATTACGGGCAGCCTCAGCTATGACGGATTTCCGGTTGGAAGTTTAAATAAGGATGAATTACGCAATCAAATCGGTGTGTATTTCGGGGAAGGCCTTATCTTTTCAGGCACCATCGAAGAAAATATCACCATGGGCAAAAAAGAAATATCCATTGAAAAAGTGCAAGCCATGGTTAAAAAGGTCTTTTTGGAAGAATGCGTTGTTTCCTTGCCACAGGGATACCGCACACAGATTGGTCCGGGTGGATACCGTTTGAGCAAAAGTGAATCTATCAAACTCATGCTGGCCCGTTGTTTAATTCATCAACCCAGACTGATGCTGATACAAGACCAGTTTCACGTTTTTACAGAAAAACAAAGAAAAGAATTGATTGAATTTCTATTTAGTCCTTCGAATGCCTGGACGATGGTATTTATGAGTAATAATGCCGATGTTGCTAAAAAATCAGATAAAATTCTAGTTTTGGATGCAGGAAGAATATTGATCCAAGGCAACCTGGAAGAAATTAAGTCTAACCCTTTAACCGCACAACTGTTTCATGCTTAACATATCAGACAAACCGGTTAGAAAAGAGATTGAATCAAGGGAATACTCCGCTTTTTCTCATATCAGTGCAGCAGGTATTTATAAACGTTTGCACCAAATATTCATTGGGGTTTTTATCCTTTCTCTTTTATCGATGTTTTTACCCTGGACCCAAAACATCACAGCCAAGGGAAGACTCACCAGTCTTGACCCTTCTCAGCGACCTCAAACCATCCATAGTATTATTGGGGGTAGGGTAGAAAAGTGGTTTGTAAAAGAAGGTCAAACCGTAAAAAAGGGCGACACCATTGTATATATATCTGAAATCAAGGACGATTATTTTGACACTTCATTGCTCGATCGAACCAACCAACAGATCAGGTCGAAGGAAATGTCGGTAAAAGCCTACATGGAGAAGGTAAAAGCGCTCGATGCGCAAATAGACGCCATCAACAGCACCCGAAAGACCAAATTGCTTCAACTCAAAAACCTCATTGAACAAGCCAACCTCAAAATTGAGAGCGACAGTGTGAATCTGGAAGCAGCCGAAACGCAGTTCAACATTGCCGAAGAGCAATATGCCAGGGCCGTAAAATTGCAGCAACAGGGCCTCATTTCATTAACCGATCTTGAAGCGAGAAAGCTCAAAAAACAAGAAGCCCAAGCAAAAAAAATAACCGCTTCCAATAAATTGCTCTCCAGCCGAAATGAATATCTGAATGCAGAGATGGAACTACAAGCCATTGATGCAGAGTATCGCGACAAAATCTCCAAATCTGAATCAGAAAAGTTCGCCACCATGAGCGCATTATTTGATGCCGAGGCGGTGGTGACCAAACTTCAGAATCAATATATGAATTATTCTGTAAGGCTGGGGTTGTATTACGTAACCGCACCTCAAAATTGCATTATTACACGGGTCGTAAAGCCCGGCATTGGAGAGACTGTAAAGGAAGGTGAAGATCTGGTGAGCATCATGCCCGCAGACTTTAGCCTTGCTGTTGAATGGAATATAGAACCCATTGATTTGCCGCTCATTCAGGTTGGACAAAAAGTGCGTTTTCTCTTCGACGGCTGGCCTGCCATTGTATTTACCGGATGGCCCGAACTCACTTTCGGAACGTTTGGCGGAAAAGTAGTAGCGATTGATAATTTCACGAATGAAGAAGGAAAATATCGCGTGCTGGTGGCGCCGGATGAAAACGAGACTTCATGGCCTTCAGCATTGAGGGCGGGTTCGGCTGCCAATGGCATAGCCTTGCTCAAAGAAGTGCCGGTTTGGTATGAGCTATGGCGAAAATTCAACGGTTTCCCCCCGGATTATTATGCTCAGACAACGGATAAAAAAGAGAAATGAACAAAAAGTGGCCATTGTTTTTGGGTTGTTTGATTTCATTCTTCAGCGTTCGCGCGTCTGATACCCTCTATCTGCGACTCGATAGCTTTTTGAATCTGACTTTGCAGCATCATCCGGTGGCCAAGATTGCGGATGTTCAACTGGTGAAGGCACAGGCCATGCTTTTACGTGAAAAAGGCGGGTTTGATCCTTATTTGTCAGCCGGTTACGACCAAAAACGTTACAACGGCAACCGATATTATGCGTTATCAGAACAATCATTAAAAATCCCCATTTGGCCGGGCATGGACGCCAAAGTAGGATTTGAAAGCAATGAAGGGAAATACCTGAATCCTGAAAATATTTTGCCTCAAGGAGGTTTGATACAAGCCGGTTTGAGTGCTTCTCTGCTTCAAGGGTTGATTACCGATGCGCGGAGGACCGCAGTTCAAAAAGCCCGACTCGGCATTTCAGTTTCCGAAAATCAGCGAATTCTCATCCTCAACCAACTCCTATCAGAGGCAGCAGTCAGCTATCTAAACTGGAATCAATCCTGGCAAGAGGTTAAATTGTTTCTCAAAGCCTATGAAATTGCCAAAGAACGATTTGCCGGCGTTCAGGGGCAATACTTACTTGGAGACAAACCGGCCATCGATACCTTAGAAGCCTTCATTCAATTGCAAAGTCGGGAGGCCAGTCTCAATAAAGCCATGCTCAGTTTTACCAATGCCGGATACATTTTAAGGTATTTCATGTGGGATGAATCAGCGACCATGATTCAATGGGAAAATATTTGGATTCCATCGGATGCATTCCCGGATATATCCGTGACGCAAAAAACACCGGATGCTTTATCACAGCCGGA
The DNA here is from genome assembly GCA_044339595.1 of Bacteroidia bacterium. GTDB lineage: Bacteria > Bacteroidota > Bacteroidia > NS11-12g > UBA9320 > CAZTGZ01. The sequence goes on along the minus strand of JBIIVF010000058.1, from coordinate 6,932 downwards.
AATTAAAGAATATCTGTTTAAACAGCAAAGCTTGGTTTATGATGAGAAACTGAAGCGCGAAATGCTCAAGCCTTCGCTCAAAGTAAATTATAATTTCTTCAATCAGCCCTATGCACCATTTGCCTTTCATGCCGAAGACTATAAATGGGGAGCCAGCTTTCAAATGCCCGTCTTACTTCGTAAAGAGAGGGGTGAACTTAAATGGGTGCGCGCTCAAATATTGGAAAATGATTGGAAACTCAAGGCCAAACAAGCTGAGTGGGAAAACAAAAGGCTGGCCGTTAAAAATGAAATTGAAGTGTTGAGCCGACAGTCAAGTCTCTATAACAACATCATGAATGACAACCTTACCCTGCTCATGGCTGAACAAAACAGGTTCGCTGCCGGTGAAAGCAGTTTGTTTGTGGTGAATAGCCGCGATCAGAGCTATATTCTTTCCGCCATACAATATATGGAGACCCGTTTAAAGTTGGGATATTCTATTGTCAAATACTACGAACTGGGCGCGTTCTGGCCCGGGTTAGCCGGAAACTAGGCTATATACAACAATAAGCCTTTTAAGTAGCTTCCCTCGGGATGAAAAGCGCTCACCGGGTGATCGGTAGATTGCCCCAGTCTGCGAAGAATGCTCACTTCCTTTCCGGATTCAATCGCCGCAGCAATCACCGTATGTTCAAAGAGCGCATTGTCTACCACTTGAGAACAGCTGAATGTAAACAACAATCCACCGGATTTCACTGCATTTAATCCCCATAAATTCAATCGTTTATACGCTTGAACGGCACTGTGTCGAGATTTGATGTTCTTGGCAAACGCAGGCGGGTCGAGGATGACCACGTCGTATGTTTCTTCGCAGGTTTTCATCCATTGCATCACATCCGCACAGATGGCCTGATGTTTATTAGGATCGAAATCGTTGAGCTTAAGATTGGATTCCGTTAACTCGATGGCTTTGGCGGATATATCGACCGACGTGACCTTCTGGGCTCCACCTGCGAGGGCATGCATTGAAAACCCTCCCGTATAACAAAACGTATTCAGCACACTTTTGTCCCGGGCCAAAGACTGCAACAAAAAACGGTTATCGCGTTGATCGAGAAAGAAGCCTGTTTTTTGTCCTTCTTGCCAGTTTACTTCAAATTTCACCATATTTTCAGAAATGATGGTCCCAGCGGCGGGTGTGCCATACACCTGATGATTGGCAATATCTGAACCTTTGTGGGTTGATTCAGATTTAGAAAACACTGATTTCAGCGAAGACCCCAATACCGTTTTGAGTGCCTCCACCACATCCCCAAAATTCTTTTGCATGCCATCCGTATGTACCTGAATGACCAGATTGCCATTGTAATTATCGATGATTAAACCCGGCAGTCCGTCGCCTTCACCATGAATGAGCCTGAATGCATTTTCATGGAAGGTCTCGAGGGTGCAATACCCGCAGGCGATGCGTTTGTTGAGTGCTTTTTGGATTTTTTGTTCCCAAAAGTGCGCGTCTATGGCAATGCTTGGATCAAAGGATAATATGCGCAGGGCTATGTTGCCCTTGAAATAATGTCCGTAGGCCAGAGGCTCACCGCGATGACTCTGCACCAAGGCCAAATCTCCATCTTCCAGATCGGGAGATGCCGACAGTAAAGCACCGGAAAATACCCATGGATGAAAGCGCTGCAGGGGTCTTTCCTTGCCCGCTTTTAAAGTGACAACTTTGGATGTAATCATGCTGCAAAGATGACCGAAATGGATGATAAATACAGATTCATTTGTTCAATGTAAACCAATTACCTATATTTGCACCCGAAATCGCGGGATGGAGCAGTGGTAGCTCGTCGGGCTCATAACCCGAAGGTCACAGGTTCGAGTCCTGTTCCCGCAACTAAGAAAAAAGGTCGCCTTGGCGGCCTTTTTTGTTGTGGGAACAGGATCCCGAATGAAATAAGCCATTGCGTTCCCTTTAATGAGTGTTGGTTGGTTTCGAAAATGGCGTTTTGATAGAATTTGTATAGTAACAAGCGCGTTTCAAGGGAACTCAATGGGCTATGAATCGGGAGGTCCTGTTCGAGAAATTGTCTGAACCAGGATTTACTTGATTCAAGGATTACCAAGATTTATATCTCAGAATATCCCCCCTACTCCACAATATCCAACACCAATTCCTTCTCAAATGCCCTGAAAACTTCTCTCAGGTCAGAAGCGGCATTGGTTCCATAGTTTACTAAAAAGATCAATAAACGGTTGTTTCGCGTCGGAAACATGAACAAATCGGCGCTGTATCCCAGATCTCTGCCGCTGTGACCCAAGCCTTCATGTTCGGTGAAACTTCTGAATTTGAGCATGGCGCCGGGACTTAAACGGTTGTTTTCATCTTCGTTCATAAAATCGCCCAACATGGCAAGACTCTCGGCATTGATCAGGGTTTTGTCGTAATACAAGGCTTTGATGAATTTTTTCAAATCGAATATGGTGGTAAACAACCCTCCGTAACCATTCCCGCTTCCGGTAATGATATTCGATACATTCACGAGGGTGCCATTGTTGTATAGATCATAATACCCCTGAGCCACTTCTTTTGGGAGGACATCTCTGCTCTGAATATAGGTGTCGTGCATTCCCAATGGATTCCAAATCATCTCACGAAGGGCTTTTACATGCGAATAGCCCAACACCTTTTCGGCACACATAATCACGAAAACAGTGTTGGTATTGCTGTAATAACTGGTGTCTCCCACTTCGTTATAGGGGTCTTTACCATACGCATATTTCAATACCTCTTCAGGTTGCCAGCTTTTGTTTGGGTTATTGAGTACGGCCAAATAAAAATCAGAATCGGTTGTAATATCATAGATTCCGGAAGTGTGCTGCATTACATTGCGAATGGTTGACCTAGAAGCATTGGGAATTTTGTCTAAAATATCTTTAGAGATGTACTTGCTCAACGGATCGTCGATATTCAATTTTCCCTGTTCCTGAAGCTTGTAAATTAACGAGGCCACCATCAGTTTTGTAATACTGGCCGCCTTACTGGGTGTACAGGGCAGAAACTTCACTTCTTTTTCTATGTCGGCATAGCCCCCTGAACTGATCCATTCACCATTTTCGTCTTCAATCAGCACGCTCATTCCGGGCAATCCCTGTTGGATATATTTATCCATGATCGCCTGCCATTTCGCGGCTTTGGGATGTCGGCTGCTTGTGTCGGCAGCATTGTTATAGGTGCAAGAAGAGGTTTCGCCAATATCTGCCTTTTTGCAGGATGAGAGCCCGAATAAAATCGCGAAGATCAAATAAATACACTTTCTCATCGGGTTGCATTTTTTAAGTTGTAAGACATACCTAACTGCAAACTGTTATAAGGCAACATAGGCACATAACTCTTGATGAACGGGGCCTGAATGAATGTTTTGTATTGCAGACTTCCCGTTAATTTTTCACTAAAACGATAACTGCACTCCAAACCTAGGTCGAACATGATCTGCGGTTTGCCCAATGATCTTATGCGCTCATATTCACCGTCATCATTCAATTTAAAACGATCCACGGCAGACATGCTGTGCATATAACCGGTTCCCAGTTTTGCTCTGAACATTTCCTTTTTGCCGATTTCAAAACGACGTACCACATTATAGTGCAATGGAATTCCATGTTGCATAAAGCGGTGATAGAAATACCCAAGGTTTAATTCGTGTTCCCAAACCTGTTTTTCCTTTTTTCCGAAACCTTTGCTTGCAGACACTTCGAAATACGGCCGGTAAGGTGCTCCAAATAAAGCGGTTATTCCGGTGATGGGAAAAGAGGAGGCAATGTTGCCGGTTCTAAAAGTGATGGCATCAGGTCGCAAAGTTCCCTGTGCATGTAAGTTCGGTGCGGACATCAGCCATATACTGAATACCGTAAAAAACAATCGAAAGAGTGTAGGTTTCTTCATACGGGGTTCATTACAAGCAGCCAAGGTATGAAACTTTTTTTACAAATATCCATACCTTCCTGTCCTCCTTAACCCACTTCTACCTTCTAATTTCTAACTTTAGACATTCCTCCATCTACGTGCAATATCTGTCCTGTAATCCAGGAAGATTGGTCACTCAGCAAAAACGCAGCCGCAGAAGCTATATCTTCTGGTGTTCCTATGCGCTTCAATGGATGTCTTTGAGCCGCGGCCTCCCTTTGCACCTCATTGCGAAGCAAACGAACCGCCATGGGTGTTTCGGTAAGAGAGGGGGCGATGCCATTCACGCGAATCGCGGGAGCCCATTCCGCTGCAAGACTTCGTAACAAACCTTCCAAGGCACCTTTGGCTGCTGCCACGGAGGCATGAAAAGGCATGCCGTTTTGTACGGCGACCGTGCTGATGGCCACCACGGATGCATCTCCGGCCGCTTTAAGTTGAGGGTGATATTTCTGCAATACTCTGATCAAACCACCTACGTGAATATCCCAATCCTTTTTAAAATCTGCCAATTGAATTTGAGCAAACGGTTTTAGCATGATGGTTCCCGGACAATAGAGCAATCCATTCAATGGCGCATCAATTTCGGGCAGCACAGAATCCTCTGAATGCATGTCCCAATGAAACATATCCGCGCCTTCCGGATTTCTTGAAAGGCCAATGAAATTCGCCTCAGAAACCATCGCTTGCATGGTGGCTTTGGCAATGGCACTGCTTGCCCCAACGATCAAATACTGTTTTTTCATAAATACTTGTATACGCTTACAACAGTTAAAAACGCAGAGGGTTTGCAGTCATAAGCGTGATTGTGCCCGCGATTACCGATATTTGCAGCATGAATGCGGGCTTTAAAAGCGGATTTGTTTCCATTATCGGAAAACCTAATGTAGGTAAATCGACTATGCTCAATGCGTTGTTGGGTCAAAATCTTGTCATAGCCACACCCAAAGCACAAACCACCCGTCACCGCATTATGGGTATCTATACGGATGAAAAAATGCAGGCTGTATTCAGCGATACGCCAGGCATGATTGATCCGGCTCATGCTTTACATCAATCAATGATGCAGGCAGTGCACGACAGTTTTGATGATGCAGACATTATTCTGTACATGATTGAAGCCCACGAAAAGGGACCGGACGACGCCGTTTTGGAAAAACTGAATCCGCTCAATATTCCGGTGGCCCTGGTGATTAACAAAGCAGAAACCATCGAAGAAGAAGCTTTAATTGAGTTGGTAAATCATGCCAAATCTGTGTATGATTTTAATGCCGTTATTCCCTTATCCGCTTTGCATGGATTAAATCTGCATTTAATAAAAAAATTCATAGAAAATCATCTGCCCGAACATCCGCCTTATTATCCTGAAGATCAGCTCAGTGACCGCAATGACCGGTTTTTCGTTTCTGAATTTATTCGAAAGCATATTTTGATACAATTCAGTAAAGAAATCCCCTATTCTGTGGAAGTGGTGGTGGACGATTACCAGGAAAGTGACAAAATAGATCGCATCCGCGCCACCATATACGTTGAACGGGAGTCACAGAAAGGAATTCTCATCGGCAAAGGGGGATCCGCTCTCAAAAAACTGGGAGAAGCGTCAAGAACAGAAATAGAAGAGTACCTCGATAAGAAAATTTTTCTGGGTCTCACCATCAAAGTAAGAGATAACTGGAGAAGCGATGATCGCATGCTCACTTATTTTGGATATAAATCATAGTCTCACCAAAAAAACACAAGTAATATGTCAGGAATAGTTGCCATCGTCGGGCGCCCCAATGTGGGGAAATCAACCCTTTTTAACCGGCTCGTAGGAAACCGCTCTGCCATTGTAGATGACTCTAGTGGAGTAACGCGGGATCGCCATTATGCCAAAGGAGAATGGTTAGACCATGAATTTACCGTGATTGATACCGGAGGATATGTGTCTTCAGGGGATGATTTATTCGAAAAGAATATCCGCTTACAGGTTGGAATCGCCATTGAGGAAGCCGATGTGCTGATCTTCATGGTAGATGTAACTACAGAAGTGACCGACCTCGATCAAAGCTTCGCCCAGGTGTTGCGAAAAAGCAAAAAACCTGTACTTGTTGCCGTTAATAAGGCCGACAATTACGACCGCGCTCATCAGGCGGCTTTGTTTTATTCCCTCGGATTTGAAGAGGTATTTGCCATCTCGTCTCTCTCAGGGAGCGGCACCGGTGAATTGCTCGACCGCATGAAAGAATTGCTTCCGGAACAAACGGAACTCGAGGAAGTGGATTTGCCAAAGTTTGCTTTGATTGGACGCCCGAATGTCGGAAAATCATCCATCTGCAACGCACTCCTTGGTGAAGAACGCAACATCGTTACGAATATTCCGGGAACCACCCGTGATACCATCCATACTCATTACAAGGGATTCGGCATGGAGTTTTTGCTGCTCGATACTGCCGGAATACGCAAAAAAGGCAAGGTGCACGAGAACATCGAATTCTACAGTGTAATGCGTTCGGTAAGAGCCATTGAAGAATGCAATGTGGCCATCATTGTGATTGATGCCGAAGAAGGTTTAGAAGCCCAGGATGTAAACTTGTTCCGACTGGCCGACAAAAACGGCAAAGGGATTGTGATTTTGGTGAATAAATGGGATTTGGTAGAAAAAGACCATAAAACCAGCAAGGCTTACGAAGAGAGAATCAGGGATAAAATTGCCCCATTTGTGGATGTGCCGATCCTCTTTATATCTGCGTTGACCAAACAAAGGATTTTCAAGGCTGCTGAAACAGCCATGGCGGTGTTTAAAAACATGAGTAAACGCATTCCTACGCATACCTTGAACGAAGATTTATTGCCATTGATTGAAGAGACGCCACCCCCTTCTAAAAAAGGAAAATATATCCGCATTAAGTATGTTACGCAGCTCAAGAGCAAGAAAGTGGCGTTTGCCTTTTTCTGTAATTTGCCGCAGTATGTGCAAGAATCTTACAAGCGATTTTTAGAAAAT
>JBIIVF010000187.1:0-3982 GCA_044339595.1 Bacteroidia bacterium | reverse complement strand
TAATACTTGTGTTATGAAGAACGCCATCCTTACCATTGTAATTTTTATCACTTCGAGCCTGACAGTCAAAGCCCAATTAGATACTGTTAATTACGATCATTGGTTTTTGGAGTTAGAAAGTTCTGAAATAAGTCTTGATTCTACCAACACAGTTGAAATTGACATAAAGATCAAATTCTTTGATACGACTTATTGGAATCATTTCATTCAATTAGTTCATGAGGTGTATGAATATGATAGGACTTGGCAGGGTGTTCAATTCAAAATGAATACCGATTGGTGGGTTGATGGCTCTTCAAGTTCTCCAACACCCGGTTTTTATATGCCCGGTGATAGTTTTAATCTTAGTTTATCCTTTTCATATAATTCCGATTACATTCCGTTTAGCTATGGGGCATTGAAATTTGAAGTTTTACATCAATCAGATACGAGTCTTGCTGAGAGATTAAAGGCATTTATTTATTTTACACCTTACAACACCCTTGAAATATGGAATTATGATGACTTTCTTGATTTAAAAAGAAGTTGGGAAAGTCCTGAAGATGGTTTGTTAACTGAATATCGCGATACCATACATCCTGATTCAATTCCTGAAAGTAATTTAACGGATGAAGATTTTATGAATGACAGTTTTCAGTATCAGTATTTCTCTCTACCGGGTTTGGCTTATTCCATCCTGATGAAAAATATTCCTGATATTGATAGCAATACCATCATGAATGGAGCTATCAAATTTAAGAGTGATGGTTGTGGTCCAAATAAAAAGCGATTTAAAGGAGAAATTACCGGATTTGTAAAAGCTTGGATAGACACGAATAGCGATGGTGTGTTTTCCGAGGTTCCAATTAGTGGAGTAGCCGTTAGTTTATATGATCGTGATTATGGTTGGAATATAGATGACTACTTAGGTTCCGGTTATACGGATCTTAACGGATTGTTTGAAATAGATGTAGATGTATGTCAGAATTTTCAAGGTGTTAACCAACCGGAAGGTGATGATCTGGAATTGTATATAGAAGTATTATCACATCACCACAATCCCGATATTAAAGTTAGGAATAGAATTGGGGCTACCATCAGAGGCACAGCCGGCAGATCAAATCCGTTTATCTGGACACACAATAATGGAAATGATAGAGATGAACTTATCGGCACTTTTTACCCCGGAAAAGACAACACAAAACTACATCTCTTAAATTATGCATATCGAGCCATGAAGTTCTGCAATGAATCAATCGAAGATTTGAATTTAGGGAGTTCCGGTAAAGAATTGGTTATCATGAGAAATCCTTTTAATAGGGGAGGGCAAATTTGGCATAATATAGGGTCTTTTATGCTTCCGGGGCCTGTTTCCAGTCAAATTATTTCTGGAAGCATGTCGGCTTCCTCATTTTTTGGCCCATTAGCTATCCTTCCCGTTGGTATCGTTCTAAACATGCTTTTCACAAGTAAAGATGGTATTTATAGAGATTTTGAGAATGATGAAAATGAAAACATAGCTTATCATGAGTTTGGTCATTATTTGATGTGGCATTTACAAAACAAAAGTTTTAATTTTCAGCTACCTTTTAATGATCATTCTTTAGAATTTAATAGTGGTCAAGAAAAGCTGGCTTGGACAGAAGGCTGGGCTGAAGGATTTGCGCAGATTATGGACATTTTTACTCGAAGTCTGGATAATGAAGCAGGCGCAGATTTTAATCCTTGGTATAATTACGAAAATCGGAGAATTAATAGTAAAGCGCCTCAAATATTTGATCGCTTGGTACGCCGAGGCTCAACTCAAGCCCTCGAAATAACTGTAACACATGGTTTAGTGAGCGAAATGAATATTGCCGCTATGTTAGTTGATTTATTTGATGGCCCTGCTAATCCAAACATAATTTCCGCTACCCAAACTTATGACGATGCAGGTTTTTGGCGGTCATCACTAAAGGATGAAGTATCACTTTCATTACAACAAATTTGCCAACCGCTTATTGATAATGGACCTGTCAATCCAATAAACTATCCTTTCATTAGTCAAGACGTAATTCAGAATGTTTATGAATACGCGCATTCCTTAATCAAAAATGCCAGTTGTGAGCACAAACCTGAATTGAAAGAAGTATTTACTGAAAATTTTATTTCAGACTTTGAGTCAACGCAAGGGGAACTGGTCAATTCTGATGACATTTCTCAAACAACGGATGTTACTTTTCCAACTTTTGTAAGAAAGAAAACTTTGCTCCTTTTTGACAAAAATGTTACCTGTGAGGATTTAGAAGTTGATGTGACCCATTTACCGGATAATACCTTTTTCAACTATCTTTCAGAACATTCAACGTTTACTATGTCTGATAAACTTGTGGTTAATGGGGGTGAATTAACGGTAAACAATAATTGGGTGAGCCCATCACCGCAAAACATTTCATTACTCGTTTGCAATGGGTTGTTAAGTATTGAAGATGATGGCATTTTTCAAGTGGGTGATGCCGTGAACTCCGGCACAGCACATGTTACAATTGGTTCGGGCAGTGAATTAGAAATGAACGACAATAATTCGCCTGGGATATTAAAAATTCAAAACAACTCCACCCTCACCATCGAAGAAGGCGCCACCCTCAGAATTGGCACTAATACCCAAATCATGTTAGATGGGTCTAATGCGGTACTCGAAATAAAAGGTACACTTATTTTAGAGGAGGATGCGTGCTTCTGCCCAACCGGAGGGAGCAACGGTCAGGGTTTTGTTCGCTTTAATATGCCCGGAATATCTAATGCAAATGATGCTAAAGACCGCATTCAATTAGGTAATGGAAGTTCGCTACAATTTAGCGGTACTTCTTCTACCCATAAACTTATTGAAGTAACCGATCATGTTTTGTGGTTAGACAATAATGCCGATAATACTAAATTTTTCTCCATTGAAAACGGCATGATTGAAATGGGAGAAGATGCTGTACTTAATCTTGGAATGCGCTCGGTTTTAGATCATGTGACCATTGCCCCAATGAGTGGTGCGGATGATTATCATGGTGTTTATCTTTGGGGACACAGAAATACCATAAATCATGTGAACATTGAAAACAGCAGAAACGGGTTAAAAAGTTATAATGTGGTGGGTGGATTTCCACTGCTGGCTAAAAACCTCACCTTAGACGGTTGTGAAAACGGTTTATGGGTAGAAAGCAAGGGCTTGGTGTACAATACCGGATAAATCAAAAACGGCAACAGCGCCTTTGGTATTCATGCTACCGGGATGGATATTCCTTCTTTCTTACAATCCATTCAAGTAAACAATGTAGATGAAGGGGTTTCCTTTACCGGCAACAAAACGGCTGCTTTATCCGTGACCGGTTCTACTTTTCAAGTAGCCGTAAACGGTTTAGATTATTTAGCGCCTGGTAGTTTGTATTCAAGATGCAGCAACTATTATGGCAGCAATACCGGCACTGGTATGCGTGTAGCCGCAGGAACCCTTGAAATGTCCAACGCCTTTGGTCGGAGCGGAGGAGGAAATCGCTTTTACAATACAACTTCACAAGATGCTTTTAATAAAAGTGTGGTTTTGCTTGCTGCTCCGTTGTATATGCACAATGGTATCAATGATTTGAAATTTAATAGCGGAACAGGGAATTATGCATTGTTTGGCAGAACAAGGGATGTAACTTTGAGTTGGTCGGGTTCCACTATCAATGCTGCACAAAATTTTTGGGCTTTGCCTTCTAATGATGCACCGCAGCATGGTGTAAATACATTTTTATTCCAAGATAATGCATACCTGATGTATATCATTTCTATCGCATCACCCACCAATCACTATTCCCTTCAAAATACTTATGACAACGCTAGAAGTACATATTGCGCCAATCCCACCTCACAGGGTGGCAGCGCAGGAACGGGATATGCCATGTATGCCAATCCTCGAAGCATTACCTGGCAAAATCCCAATCAAAATGTGAAAGATGTTTTCGAAGAAATCCTCACCGATCAATATGAT
>JBIIVF010000186.1:0-3996 GCA_044339595.1 Bacteroidia bacterium | reverse complement strand
CTGCGACCGCGCCCATGTCGAAATGAAAAGAAATCCGATGAAGATGAACTTATTCAAAACGTTTTAATTCAAGGGTTGATCCGTCAAATACGGCGTATGTAAAATGGTGCACCCACTCGCCGAGGTTGATGTATCGGGTGGTTTCGTTCACAGGAACATCGATGGGCAGATGTCGGTGGCCGAATACCATATAATCAAACGATGCTGTCTTTATTTTTTCTTTACAAAAATTTAGGATCCATTCTGTGGGTTCATCGTAAGGCTGTTCTTTTTTATCGTTGGCAATGCGGCTGCTGGCGCTGAGATAATGAGCAAGTGAAATGCCCCAAAAAGGATGGATAAAGGCGAATAACCATTGACAAACGCGGTTTCGGAAGACTTTCCGGATCAATTTATAGGAGTAGTCACCCGGACCGAGTCCATCGCCATGATGCAAGAAAAATCTTTTTCCGTGCCAGTCAGTTACCAGTTCGTCGTCAATAATTTTCACACCCAGCTCATCGCGCAGATAGCCGAACATCCACATGTCGTGGTTTCCTTTGAACATGTACACTTCTTTTCCGGCATCACAAAGCTCGGCAATGGCACCCAACAAACGCGTATATCCTTTAGGCACCACATGCTTGTATTCGAACCAAAAGTCGAAAACATCCCCCAGAAAAACCACTATATCGGCATCTGCGCATTCTTGTTTGATCCAGCGCACAATTTTCTTTTCCCTTTCGCGGCTTTTGGCGCCGTCGGGCGCACCAAGGTGAATATCAGATGCAAAACATATTTTAGGCATGTTGGGCAAAGATAATGGAAAATGGGCCGTGTTTTATACTCAAAATCCCATGTAATTATACCTTCAAAGCATAAGGCTTGAGCGCTTTTGTTAAAATCGGTGCATATTTGTCCATGCATTTTATTCAATGGCCGGATTGGACTACCGCGAATGTGATCTTGTATATTTCACTGTTACTGATTACGCCAATTCTTGGTTTATCAGAACGATTGGGATGGAGTACCCTCAGATACAGTAAATTCCGCGCTGCAGAAGGAATGAGCAGCCGTTTGGGTATGTTTATCTTGTATTTTATGCCGATTTGGGTGCACTTATGGGCATGTGCATTCTATGATTATAGTTGGTCTATCCCACAAGTATGCCTAGCCGCCTGTGTGCTCATCCATTTTTTGAAAAGGAGTGCAGAATCTCTTTTTCTGCATAAATATGCAGGTCCCATTGACAGGATGACGGTGATTCAGATTGCATTTTTTTATTCAGGGGTGAGTTGGGCCGCAGCTTATTTCAATCAGTTTACACCGATGAATACAGATTTAATTTTCTCCTTGGGGTGCGCACTGTTTGTAGTCGGTTTCGTTGGGAATTTCTTACACCACAAGTATCTGGCAGACTTGCGCAAAATCACATCAGCATATTTCATTCCTCAAAAGGGATTGTTCCGACTGGTTTCATGTCCGCATTATTTCTTTGAAGTTCTCATTTGGCTGGGGATGGCCATGATTTGCAAGCAACCTTTTATGTATTTGACGTTTATGGCTATGACCTTTTATCTGATGGCAAGAAGCGCAAAAGCACAGGCCTGGTATCGTAGTCATTTTCCGGATTATCCGGCAAATCGAAAAGCCATGATTCCCTTTCTGTTTTAAATAGCATATATGATCTACCCACGGAGAAATAGAGGTAGATCCTGACAACCTTTATTAATTTCGCATCCTATGAAGAATCTATATAACAAAGAAGATGTAGCCCAATTTGAACAGCGGATTCATTCCCTTACTCCTCAAACCAAACCTATTTGGGGTACCATGAATGCGGCACAAATGCTGGCCCATTGCAATGTTGCCTTTGTGATGGCTTTTGAAAACAACTATTCCGAATTAAGCGCCTTCAAACGATTTTTCTTGCGCTTGCTGATTAAGGATTTGGTGGTGAATGAAAAACCTTATAGAAAGGGAAGTCCAACGGCCAAAGAATTTCTGGTGCCTGCACAGCAGGATTTTGAAGCAGAGAAGCAAAAGCTCATAGCATATTTGCACAAAACCCTTGAATCGGGTGCTTCATTTTTTGAAGGGAAATCTTCCCGTTCTTTCGGTCCATTAACTGCCAAGGAGTGGAATATTATGTTTGCCAAGCACTTAGATCATCATTTGAATCAGTTTGGGGTGTGAGGTAATTTACACTACCACCCTTCAAGGGTGGTCAACCCTTGAAGGGTGTCGGTCCCTTGAAGGGTTAGCTTTCCACCAATTCTCCGTATTTCCCTGCAAAATAATCTCTATACGCATCCGCAATTTCAGCTTTGCTATTCATCACAAAGGGTCCTTCCGCAACGATAGGCTCTGTGTAAGGTTCTCCTCCGAAAACTAATACATCGGCAATTTCGGTAAGGTGATTTTGAAGGGTAATTTCACCCTCCTTCCGATCAAATTCTATAAACTCACCGGCTTCACCAAACCCGGCTGAATAAAGTATAAATGAGTTGGTTCCTTGTTGGGTCAGTGTTTTAACCACCGGAATACAGGAAGGTGCCGGAATGGAAATGATCGCCAAATCTACCGATGGTAATTTTTCAAGATCGGCAACCGAAATGGCACCCTCTATGTTGACAGTATTTTTATTTACAGCGTAAATATTCCCCGTAAAGCCTCCTTTAATCAGATTGAGCAACACCTTTCCTCCCGGCTTGGATGCATTTTCAGAGGCCCCAATGACGGCAATACTTTTTGGATTATGGAGTTGTGAGTGAATCAAAGTCTTTCGAATTTAGCTTGAAAAAAACGAAGGTATTTGGGTTCATAGATCATTTTGAGTCCTTTGATGCGGTTTCTGCGTTTAAAAACATTCGAGGCAGACTCGGCAATCACGTCCATATGGGCTTGGGTATAAACCCGTCGTGGGATCGTAAAACGCACGAGCTCCAGTTTGGGATAATAATTTTCTCCATTCGCTTTTCGTCCTGCAGACACAATGCCTCTTTCCATGGTCCGCACCCCTGAATCAAGGTAAATTTCGGCAGCCAAGGTTTGAGCAGGAAACTGATCTTGGGTCAAATGGGGCAAAAATGCTTTGGCATCCACAAAAATCCCGTGACCCCCAATGGGTTTAACGATGGGAATTCCATATGACTCCATTTGATGTCCCAGATACTCCACTTGTCCGATGCGGGCATGCTGATGGTGGTCATCCAGACTCTCCCCAATTCCGACTGCAATGGCTTCCATATCTCTTCCGGCCAATCCACCGTAAGTGTGCAAACCTTCGTATACCACCACCATATTCCGGGCTTCTTCGTAGACATCCCATTCATTGGTAGCCAAGAAACCGCCGATGTTTACCAAGGCATCCTTTTTGGCACTCATGGTGGCGCCATCGGTATACGAACAGATTTCTTTAACGATAAAGGCCACCGATTTCTTCAAATAACCTTCTTCCCGTTGTTTGATGAACCAGGCGTTTTCAGCCACCCGGGTCATGTCATGAATAATTCGAATCCCATGTTGATGGGTATAGGCACGCAATTCTTTCAAATTGGCTATGCTGATGGGTTGTCCTTCTGCCATGTTCACGTTGGTGGCGATGCTCACATAAGGGATCTTTTTAGCACCGTATTTCTTTACCAGCGCATCGAGCTTGCTTAGGTCTACATTGCCCTTGAAAGGATGCAGGTTGTTTGGATCATGGGCTTCATCGATGATGATGTCATGAAATTCACCACCTGCCAGCTCTTGATGCAAACGGGTGGTGGTAAAATACATGTTACCGGGTACGATATCGCCTTTTTTGATCAAGATTTGGGATAGAATGTTTTCAGCCCCACGACCCTGATGGGTAGGGATCACATATTTGTATCCGTAATATTTCTGAATCGCTGCCTCCATTTTATAAAAGGATGCAGAACCGGCATAGGCTTCATCCCCCAGCATAAAAGCACTCCATTGACGATCGCTCATGGCATTGGTGCCACTATCGGTGAGCAAATCGATATACAC
>JBIIVF010000056.1:0-14720 GCA_044339595.1 Bacteroidia bacterium | reverse complement strand
TCAGCGAATCGTTCACAGGTAAACCTCCCGGTTCTTCAAGTTGAGTCGGGAAACTAGACAGGAGTTTGAAAGTTGCGATTTCTTTTTTCATCTGCTCTTCGATCTCATTTTTTTCAATCAAAGTGCCCGATTTATACTGAAGCAAATGAAGACTATAAAGGGCTTCATTTCGAATGGTGAAAATTTGACTTTGCAATTGTGAAACCAAAAATCGGTTGGTTTTGCTTCCCGGAATTTTTGATGCAATGCGGATAAACTTTCGGATCAGGCGAATATCTGTAGTTTGATGAACCGCATTTTCTAAATGAGGAATAGCGGATTCACCCATTTTTTCCAACGTGCGAAGACAAATATTGAACAAATGTTTGTCACCGGCTTTTTCGAGTATAGGACCGATAAGTTTTTTATTGCCCACTTTTCCTGAGGCGATAATCGCTTCTTTCTGAACTTCAGGGTCAGGGTCTTGTATAAGCTGTATGAGAGGATGATAGTAATCTACTTTGCCGATATCGCCAATTAATCGGGCCACCCGGCCTCTCAGTTTGGGGTTTTCAGAACCAATCCATTGCAACAAGGTATCTCCGGCGATGGTGGCACCGTAAATGCCGGTGTACTTCAAAATTCCTCCCAAAATTCCTTCTTTAAGCTCATCTGAACCGACTTCGAAGTAGGGCATCAATTCATCTACACACTCTTCTTCCAGCATGGCACAATAACAATAAATGGCTTTTTTGCTGATCTCTTTATTGGGATGAAACAACAGATTTTTTACAGCATTCTTGAAATAAAGGTCAGCCGAATTCTCTAAAAGGTTGAGGGATTCAGATAAAATTTGTTCATCCTTGGCAGCAAGTAATTGTTCAACAGCCACATTATATTCAGAAGTTGGCAAATAGTCTTTCAACATTTTGATGGCATAGAGTTTTTCGAAGTTATCGCCGCTTGCCAGTTTTTCATTGCGGAGCATATTTAATTCTTCCCTCGAAAAGGAGATATTTTGGCGGCTGAGCAAGCGTCCTTTCAATGCGCGACTGAGCAAGGATCGATATTCTCTGGAAACAAAGAAACTGGAAATGAGCCAGGCCAGCACAAACGTCAGAATATATATAATAAACGTAGATGGCTTAAAAATATCGAAGTAGTACAACAATAAGATGGTGACCCCGGCAATACCCATCCCTATAGGTTCCATAATGCCTTTTGCAATGGTATGCCCTTCGAGTCTCTTATTTTTTTGAAGTGGTTGAAATAAAGTAAGATAGGATGGTTTATGCAACGATGAACGCATGATTTCATCGGCAAGCATGTTGAAGCCAAATATCCATAAAAAGAATTTAATTGGATTATCAAGCGCAAAGAAACCGGATATTCCAATAAGGTTAATCACGGTTAATGTGATGGGCAACATGATAATCAGCAACCTAATCCCAACCGCATTGAGCATTCTGCCTGATAGCAAACTCTTTATGACCAGATTCAACGCTTTTGCAATAGAGAAAAACAAACCAAAGAAAAATGCCAAATCTTCCAACTCGTGAAACTGTTCTTCAACTTCCGTTAAAAAGGCATAATGCATGGCATAGTAGACCATGGTTGAGAACATGGCAAAAATGGCCACGTTTCGCATGAAACCGTCAGACTTCAGACTTCTTAAAAATTGAAATGCTCCGAGTATTTTAGTTTGTTTTTCGTCGTGATGGCTGTGTTTCTCAAGTGCATGGTGCTCTATTTTGAAACTCTCTTTTTCTTTTTTTACAATTTTGAAAAGGATGAGTGCAGAGATCAGAAATGCCCCTGCAGCGAGATACATTAGGTCGTCGAGCGAGAAGGCTGCAATAAAAACAGGAGTAATGGCGTAGCCCAAAATTTTGGCCACAGATTCGCCTGCAGCCAATAGTCCAAACAAGCGCTTGCTTTGTCTGACGTCATATAGCAAGGCTGCTGCACCCCAAAATTCAAGGTTGTTAATTTGGTAGATAAGGAAATAAGAACAATAAACGGCAGCGAGTAAAAGCGGACTTTCTCCTTCCTGGGTCAAACCTCTGGCAGAGACGGCCCAAATGGCACTAAAAACCAAAATGGCCGGGAAGAGTTTCACCGGTGAAATTTTATGTTCCAGTTTCGAGTAGATAAATCCGCCTACCAGCAAAATGATGGCAGATATGGCATAGATGACCGGTAACCTTTCACTTCCATGATTTTCTAGAAGCAAAACGTTTACTGCAGTAAAAGATAGAGCTATGCCCAAGCCACTAAAAAACGCATGACCTAGCATCCCAAGAACTCCGGCACTTTCAGAAAGCCGAACGTTCAACAAACGCGACAGAAAAAGCTGAAATCTCAATTTTTGATTTTAAGATTCCGAAAATAAGCAATAAAATGACTCCAATCACCGAAAAGTGCGTGTTTTGTAGTTCTTTAGGATCATAGAATTGGATACTTTGTGTTATATTTCGTAAAATTTGAATTCATGAAGAACTGGATTTTATTCGGCGTAATGACCCTTTTGTCATTTTATGGACAAGCTCAACAAAAATTGAGTTTTGAATATGAGGGCGATGATTTGTATCAATTTGTAGGCAAAGACCTAAATAGTCCTTATGCCGGTGCACTCATTGCACATTTTAATTTGAAGCCCGATGCTCAGCGAACCTATTGGGGCAATTATAATCAAGGCATCAGCATGTCTGTTGAACAAGGTAAATTGGCGTTGCTCACACTTGTGGTGTTGAGTGATGAATCTAATCAGGCATTTAGTGGGATGTTACCGGAAGGATTGCTGCCGGATATGAGCATGAAGGAAGCAAAAAAACAAATGGGCGAAGGGGCAGAAATCAAAGACAAGGAAATTACCTTAAAAAAAGGAGACGTTTTGTTGCATGTTTATTATTCGAAGGGTAAAAAAATGGAAAGCTTGGTCTTGGAGAGTAAATAACACAGCGGATGATTCTTCTTTTCTTTTTCAATGCTTCTATGGCTTAGCGCTTATCTTTGCGCTCTATGAATTTCCTTTCAGTTGACCGTATTTCAAAAAATTTAGGAGAGCGCATTTTATTTCAGGATTTGAGTTTCGGGCTAAGCAAAGGCGATAAAGTGGCCTTAATTGCCAACAACGGAACCGGCAAAACCAGTTTATTGAATATTCTCACCGGGCAGGATACACCCGATAATGGGAATCTGGCCATTCGAGAAGGCGTAAGCATTGGTTATCTTAAACAACAACCTGATTTTGATCCTGAATTAAGCATTCATCAATTGATTAAAGGAGCCAATTCAGAGGTATTGACTGCCATTCGTGAATATGAATTGGCATTGCATCAATTCAGTGATCATCATTCAGAAGAAAATGAACGCGTTCTGAATGATGCCAATAAAGTGATGGATGAAATGCAAGCCTGGGATTATGAACGCAGATTGACCCAAATTTTAGGGAAATTCAATATTTACGATTTAGAACAACGTGTGGGTTCGATGAGTGGTGGACAAAAAAAACGTCTGGCCTTGGCACTTGTGCTGCTCGATGAGCCTGATTTGCTCATTTTGGATGAACCTACCAACCACTTAGATATTGAAATGATAGAGTGGCTCGAAAAATACCTTTCTCAACAGAATGTAACCTTGTTGATGGTAACCCACGATCGTTATTTTCTCGATAATGTGAGCAATCAAATTCTTGAAATGCATAATGGAAAACTCTATCATCACAAAGGGAGTTATGCCTATTTTTTAGAGAAGAAGGCAGAACGCGAGGAAGTTTTCAGAACAGAAACGGGCAGGGCTGTTCAGCTCATGAAAAAGGAGCTCGAATGGATGCGGCGGCAACCCAAGGCACGCACCACCAAGTCGAAATCGAGAATTGAAGCATTTTACGAGATCGAAGAAAAGGCAAAGGGCGGACCAAAAGAAGCCGAACTCAGGCTCGAAGTAAAAATGAATCGCATTGGTGGGAAAGTGCTAGAAATCAAAAAGTTGAGCAAAAGTTATGGGGATAAAGTGATGCTCAAGGGGTTCGATTACACCTTCAAAAAAGGAGAACGCATTGGCATTGTCGGTAAAAACGGTGCCGGAAAAACTACCTTTTTGAATCTAATCACCGGACTGGAACAACCTGATGGAGGTAAAATCAACACCGGCGACACCATTGTGATGGGATATTACAGTCAGGAAGGCATGAACCTGAAGCAGGATAAACGCGTGATTGATATCCTCACAGACATCGCAGAGGTGATCGAGTTGGGTGATGGAAGAAAACTAACGGCGTCACAATTCTTGCAATATTTCATGTTTCCACCGGCCATGCAATATACACCCGTACATAAATTGAGTGGGGGAGAACAGAGGAGACTTTATCTACTCACCGTATTAATCAAAAACCCTAATTTTCTGATTCTAGATGAGCCCACCAACGACCTTGATTTGCTGACTTTGAACAAATTGGAAGAATTTTTAAGTGGATTTTCCGGATGTTTGATTCTCGTAACCCACGATCGCTACTTCATGGATATGCTCGTAGATCATATTTTTGTTTTTGAAGGAGAAGGGAATATCCGAGATTACAATGGTTCTTATACCGATTACAGGGTGGAAGCAGAGGAAAGAGAAAAATTGGCCAAAGAGACCGCTGATTTATTAAAGGAATCTTTGCTTTCCAAGCCCAAATCAGAGGAAAAGCGCAAGATGAGTTTCAAGGAGCGCTTTGAATATGAGCAACTGCAAAAGGAGTTAGAAGTTTTAGGAAACGAAAAAAAATCGTTGGAGACTGAACTTAATTCCGGAGACTTATCCTTCGAAGAATTATCGAAAAAAGCCGACCGTTTGGGTGAAATCAATGAAGCCCTCGACGAAAAGGAAATGCGTTGGCTGGAGTTGGATGAGCTGAATGATTGACAGCAGTTCTTGAGAAGTGGTCTTATTCTTAAATAGTAACCACTTTGAAAATACGGCATTGTTAAACTACTTGTCCACGGTAATCAATGCTTTGCGATTACGCTTGTTTGCTAAAATTGCACTGAATCAATTTATCGACCAGGCCTTTGCAAAAAGCAGTCATCGGGAGCCCCAAAAATGTTCAATTGAGCTCGTTTGCTGATAAAAAAGAGGGGTCAAAATTCAAAAATGTATTTTACAACAGTTGAGATTCGTAAAATAAACAACATTTGTTATTCTTGTCAACATTTATGGCATCATATACCTATCCAGGGATTGCTGCCATTTCCAGGAAGTTTGCATCATGTCTTGCAAATTTCGCTCTGTTTTCCATCCCAGCAAGCGATTGGCTTTTTCGGTATTGGCCCAAACTTGCGTTACATCACCGGCCCTTCTTGGTCCGATATGATATTGCAGTGGTTTTCCGGTTACGGATTCAAAAGCTTTGATGACTTCCAATACAGAGTATCCGGTACCCGTGCCAATGTTAAATACATCATAGCTGAATGTCTCTTGCAACAAATAATCCAATGCCGCAACATGGGCCAAAGCCAGGTCGGTCACATGGATATAATCGCGGATACAAGTGCCGTCCGGGGTGTCGTAATCCGTGCCATGAATGGTGATCGGACCGCGAATGCCGGCAGCGCTTTGGGTAATAAAAGGAACAAGGTTGTTCGGAATTCCTTTCGGTAATTCGCCAATCAGTCCGGATTCATGTGCCCCAACCGGATTGAAATATCGAAGCGAAATGGCCCGCAGCAATGGGGTATGACACACATCTTCAAGAATTTGTTCGCACATAATTTTGGTACTGCCATAAGGCGACATGGCTTTGTTGATCGGAGAATTTTCGGTAACAGGCAATTCTTCCGGCTGACCATAAACTGTGCAGCTCGATGAAAAAACTATTTCACTGCACCCGAATTCTTCCATTACATCGAGCAAAGTCATCATGCCACCAACGTTGTTATAATAGTAATCCAGGGGTTTCTCAACAGATTCGCCCACTGCTTTGAAGGCAGCAAAATGGATAACCGCCACGATGTTTTTGTTTTTTTTAAAAACACGGCTCATTCCATCAAAATCAGTCACATCTTCATTATAGAACGACACCGTTTTGCCGGTGATGGATTCGATGCGTTCTTTCACTTCTGGTTGCGAATTGCTGAGATTGTCGACCACAACCACATGATAGCCGGCCAATTGTAGCTCTACTACCGTGTGGGAACCGATGTATCCCAATCCGCCTGTTACCAGAATTTTTCCTTTTTTCATGTGATTGACTTCATTTTATTCTTTGAACGAGGCCGTTCTTGAGTTGATATTGTTGTTGACTTTCCGGGCATATTGCTGTGCCATCCGGGTTGAAAGAGAGTTTGTGGCCGTATTCACTGACCCAGCCCGTTTGCTTGGCGGGATTGCCGATCAGCAGAGCATAATCCGGTACATTTTTAGTAACTACAGCTCCGGCTCCTATCAAGGCGTATTTGCCTATTTCGATACCACAAATGATGGTCGCATTGGCGCCTATGCTAGCCCCTTTTTTTACCAAAGTTTGGATGTATTGATCCCTTCGAATTACAGCACTTCGGGGATTTAAAATGTTGGTGAAAACCATGCTGGGACCTAGAAAAACATCGTCTTCACAAACCACCCCGCTGTAGATGCTTACGTTGTTCTGAACTTTCACGTTGTTTCCGAGCGATACCTGTGGCGATACCACCACATTTTGACCGAGGTTGCATTTTTTGCCAATCACACAATTGGACATAACATGGCTAAAGTGCCAAATTTTGGTATCCGCACCAATGGTGCAGTTTTCATCTATAACAGCGGTTGGGTGAGCGAAATAGGTATTCATTTTTGATTATTTCACAAAAATAAGAAACCCTTGATGATTGAAGGGGGTAATTTTTAGGGTGGTTGATCTTTATGTTGATCCACACCATTGTGAGGATTTACTTTAAATGCTTACCTTTGCAGCTTTAGAACATTCCCATATAGTTAGGTTTTGGTGGTGCATTACCGAAAGTGTGGGATTTGTTCTGATTTTTTATCATTCAAAAAAGGTTCTAAATCACCTTGTTGTTCAATCGAACGGGACGATTACCCCACCAAAAGTTTCAGAACTTCATCTTTTTTCTTTTTTAGATTAATTGAAGGGAATGCCGTCTATTGAATTCAATTCAAAAAATCCATCATTTGATCAGGTTGAACAATGCCGGTATGGGCCTGAGGATACATATTGGTGAAAGCCCTTGTAACCCATGTTTTCTTGGTTGACGGCTGTTTCCATTTTATTTCATAAGCAGCCATTCTTTCTCCGTCAATTTCAACATAATCTACTTCGCTTTGGTTATAGTTTCTCCAGAAATAGCTTTTTACACGGCTTCCGTTTCCATGAAGGAACTTCATTCTCTCTGAAATCACAAAATTCTCCCAAAGCTGCCCATCATCATTTCTCATGCTCAAAGGCTCAAATTTTCCGAGAACTGCGTTGCGAATGCCATTGTCCCAAAAGTAAATTTTACTCATTTTACTAATTTCTTTGCGTTCATTGGTGCTGTATGAACGCAGTCTGAAAATTACAAATGACTTTTCTAATAGGTCTATATAACTTTCTACGGTTTCAGATTTCACCCGGAGAGTATTGGCCAATTCGTGAATATTCGCTTCAGAACCAATCTGCCAGGCCAAAAGTTTGAGTAATTTATCGAGCAACTCGGGCTTTCTAATGTCCTTCCAAATTAAAACGTCTTTGTATAAATATTGATCAGCCAGATTTTGTAACAATGTTTCTGCAATGGTTGGATTCAGGGATATTTCAGGATACAAACCATAAATTAAATGAAAGTCAAGCGTTTGTTGTATCTCAAATGCAGATTGGTTGGGATACAGTTCCGAGAGCATAAATGGATACAAATTGAATTGCAAATATCTAGCGGTTAAGGGTTCAAAGATGGTTTCTGAAATTTCAAGGGAGGATGAACCTGTGGCAATGCATTGAACATCCTTAAAATTGTCAACAAGGATCTTGAGAAGAAGCCCTGCATTGGGAAGGCGTTGAACTTCATCGATAATCAACATTCGGTGGTTGCCGACTATGTTTCTAATCGTTTGTAAGGTTGGCTGACTCAATGATTCTCTAACCTCAGGCAAATCAGCATTTAACCAGATAGTATCATCACTTTCTTTTTGTACAAATTGTGCCAAGAGGGTTGTTTTTCCAACCTGCCTGGGACCTATCAGTAATAGGGCTTTTCCCTTATACAACCCCGGTAAAATGCGATCGCGTAGTTTTCTCTCTATGGTATTCATACTTCAAAAGTACGAAATATTCCACCATAATGTAAAAAATAGTACCAAAAATTACATTACAATGGAAAAATTCATGGTTTTTGAGCCATTTTTACTTCAGATTGATCTAATCGAATCACTTTTAGGCACATCGGAGTTTGCACAAACATGAAACCTCAAAATGAAAAACAAATACCTACTTTTTCAAAAACTCCCGATGATTCGAATACTTATACAAATCTTCTTTGGGCGGGTTACAGCTTAGAAACTGCGCAACTCGATTCCAACTTAGTTCATTGCGGTATTCTTATAAGAAACATCATTTAGAAAGTGTCGAAGAAGGTGATCGTTTTGCTTTTAATGTCATATTTGTGTAAAAAGATTACATTACATTACATTACATTACATTACATTACATTACATACTTTTGATGAGCTATTTAAAGTAAATATGTCTAAAAAAATATTATTGTTTGTCGCTTGTCATTTATTTGTTTGGAGCATTTCGTTAAACGAAACCAAGGCACAAGAAGACACTGCCCAAATTGTTGGTGAATCTATATCGAATATTTTTTTAAATTTGAATAGTTTAAGTGAGTCCGACTTTTGTGAGCTAAATAGCATTATGTCAGATTCCATGACTTCTGATTCTTTTAAGTTGGTTTTAATAAGACAGAATTTAGTTTTAAGTCAATTTTATGATAATACGTTGACTTTGTTTGAAAATTTGCTTGATTACAATAGTTCAATATTCATCAATATCCCTACCAATTTTAATAACGTTGTGGATGTATTTGAAAACGAACTTGGTGAAGATTTTGTGCCAATCGACGGTTGTGGCGGTTGGAAGGCGGGCAGAAGAGTATGTAATGCGAATTATACAGAAACTATGGCTCAAATAGCAGTAGGATGCGGGTTTATAGGGCCAGGATATTGGATTTGCGCGTTAACTATGACCGCATTCGCCACAAACACATGGTTTGCTTGTCATGCTGCTAACGATATGGCCTATCCTTCATGCTCGGGTACAGGCGGAGGTGTAACAATTAATCCTTGGATTCAGGCATGGGACAATCCTGGAAATGGAGGTTATTGCGATTAAGCAAATAAATCAAATTTTATAATGGAAACTTTGAAGGGGCTAAAAATTGTTCAATATCTTTTGGCGTTGACCATTGGAGTTTTGGCATCAATATTTAATTCGTACGGTTATGAAATTGCCGCCTTTTTTGGTGCATTTTACCTAATACTACAGTACCGAATAATATCAAATCCAGAGAAATTTGAATTAACTTCTACGGATCTAATAGAAAAAAAGGCTTTTTTGAAATTCAGTTTGAATATTTATTGGATTCTTTTGGTAATTGTGATTCTAAGAAATATAATTTTCCCTTTCATGGATTAAGGGGTTGTGTCTACAATCTACTCAAAGTTAAATCGAATTTCTCGACCGCATTTGTCCTAAAAAAATCAAATTAAATGTCTCCGGAACGGATGCTAGAGAATTGCGTTTTTAACGCATCATACCCAAATCTCCCCTCCACCTATTTCTTCAAAAACTCCCGATGATTCGCATATTTATACAAATCTTCTTTCGGAAGGTTTTTGAAGTATTCGTAAGTAATCCTCAATCCTTCAGATCTGCTTACGGTCGGTTCCCAATCTAGAATTTTCCTGGCCCTGGTAATATCCGGTTGGCGTTGTTTCGGATCGTCGGTCGGGAGTTCTTTTAATACTATTTTCTGTTCTGTGCCCGTGAGTGCGATTATCTCTTTCGCAAAATCGAGGATTGAAATTTCATCCGGATTTCCGATGTTTACCGGAGATGCATAATCACTCATCAACAGGCGGTAAATGCCTTCCACCAGATCATCTACATAGCAAAAAGAACGGGTTTGACTTCCATCTCCGAAAACAGTGATGTCTTCGCCACGCAAGGCTTGTCCGATGAATGCAGGCAGCGCCCTTCCATCATTCAGTCGCATTCTGGGGCCATAGGTATTAAAGATTCTTATGATGCGCGTTTCAACGCCATGATAAGTATGATAGGCCATGGTGATGGCTTCCTGAAAGCGTTTGGCTTCATCGTAAACGCCTCTCGGTCCAACGGGATTTACATTGCCCCAATAATCTTCATTTTGTGGATGGACCAGAGGATCGCCATAAACTTCAGAAGTACTGGCTACCAATATTCTCGCTCTTTTGGCCAACGCTAAACCCAAACAATTATGCGTTCCCAATGAACTCACTTTCAAGGTCTGAATGGGTATTTTTAAGTAATCAATCGGACTAGCAGGAGAGGCAAAGTGCAGGATATAATCCAATTCACCCGGAATATGAATGAATTTGCTTACGTCGTGATGATAAAATTCGAATTGCGCCAACGGCATCAAATGCTCGATGTTTTTCATGTCACCGGTAATCAGGTTGTCCATGGCAATCACATGATACCCTTCTTTGATAAATCGGTCGCATAAATGTGAGCCCAGAAAACCGGCCCCTCCGGTAATTAGAATTCTTTTGCTCATATCAGTTGGTTTTCAATCCTACACAGAAATAATCGAACCCGAGTTCTTTCATTTCTTTGAAGTCGTAAATATTTCTGCCATCAAAAATCACCTGATGGTTCAGGGATTGGCTAATTTTATCAAAATCGGGAAGTTTAAACTCACTCCATTCCGTGATAATCAGCAAAGCATCGGCGGCATCAATGGCATCATAAGGGTCTGTACAAAAAGTAATTTTATCCCCTACGATTCGCTGTGCCTCATGGGTTGCTACCGGATCATAAGCTTTCACATGCCCACCGGCTTCCAGAATTTTGTCAATCAGCACCAAGGAAGGTGCTTCACGCATATCATCTGTATTGGGCTTAAAACTCAATCCCCACATAGCGAAGGTCTTTCCTTTGAGATCGCCTTTAAAATAGTCCAAAATCTTGTTGAATAGCAGCGATTTTTGATCGTCATTCACTTCTTCCACCGACTCAAGCAAGCGCATTTTATATCCATTTTCTTTGGCGGTTTTGATCAGTGCTTTCACATCTTTCGGGAAACAAGATCCACCGTATCCGATACCGGCGTAAATAAAACGGCTGCCGATGCGCGGATCGCTCCCGATTCCTTGTCGAACTTTATTTACATCAGCACCCATTATTTCACACAGGTTGGCAATGTCATTCATGAAGCTGATGCGGGTTGCCAACATGGCATTGGCCGCATATTTGGTCATTTCTGCCGATGGGATATCCATGAAAATCAATGGATGCCCGTTCATGATAAACGGTTTATACAGCTTGCGCATCACTTCTTCTGCCTTTTCAGAATCCACTCCCACAACAATTCTGTCAGGGCGCATAAAATCATCAATCGCAGCGCCTTCTTTCAAAAATTCAGGATTGGAGGCAATGTCAAAGGGAAGGTCGAGACCCCGTTTTTTTAATTCTGTGGCCACGGCATTTCTCACTTTTTCGGCGGTACCAACCGGAACGGTACTTTTGGTGACGATGACGCCGTAACTATTCATGTTTCGACCGATTTCTGCAGCAACACCGAGCACGTATTTCAAATCAGCACTTCCGTCTTCATCGGGAGGTGTTCCTACCGCAATAAATGCCACATCACAATCACGAATGCCTTCTGCGAGACTGGTGCTAAAATGGAGTTTCCCTTTTTGGTGATTGCGGATCACCATTTCCTCGAGGCCTGGTTCATAAATGGGCATAATGCCATTCTTAAGGCCCTCAATTTTTTTCTGGTCAATGTCGATGCAAGTTACGTCGGTACCAACTTCTGCTAAGCATGTTCCGGTAACCAGTCCTACATAGCCGGTCCCTACTACTGCAATTTTCATGATTTGTGTTGAATAAAATGTTTGATATGATAAAGGATATAATCGATCTGATCGGTTTCCAGATCCGGACTCATCGGCAAGGATAAAACCTGGTGACACAATTGATCACTCACTTCTACAGAGGTTCGGTAAGAAATGGCAGATTCAAAGGCTTTTTGTTTATGCAACGGAATGGGATAATACACCATGGATGGAATACCGACTTCCGCCAGATAAGCGCGAAGTGCATCTCTGTTTATGCCTTCCAACTTCAAAGTATATTGATGAAACACATGAGAAGATTTCGGATCCCGAGTCGGAATTTGAATGCCATCTAATAATTTCAAGGCTTCATCATAACCATCCGCAACGAGTTGTCTTTTATGGATAAATTCTTTCAGATGATTCAATTTGACTTCTAATATGGCAGCCTGTAAGGTATCGAGCCGGCTGTTTACGCCGATACAGTCATGCTGATATTGTATTTTTTGTCCGTGATTTGAAATCATACGGATTTTAGTAGCCAATGCTTCATCTGATGTAAAAAGTGCCCCCCCATCTCCGTAACAACCTAAATTTTTGGAAGGGAAGAAGGAGGTGGTACCGATGATTCCCATGGTACCGCATTGCCGAGTTTCTCCGCTTTCCAGTTTGTAGTCACAACCAATCGCCTGAGCGTTGTCTTCTACAACATTTATTCCGTAGTGATTAGATATTTCAAGTATAGATTGCATATCAGCAGACTGTCCGAATAGGTGAACCGGCACTACTGCCTTCGTTTTGGGTGAAATGCAACTTTGGAATGATTCTGGATTAAGATTGAAAGTGTTTTTATCAACATCAGCCAAAACAGGGGTCAAACCGAGCAGGGCAATGACTTCTGCGGTGGCTACATAGGTAAACGCCGGAATAATGACTTCATCACCGGGCTTAAGATCCAGCGCCATCATTGCTATTTGCAAAGCGTCTGTACCGTTGGCGCAAGAAATAACATGTTTGCTGCCGGTGTATTGAGCCAATTTTTGTTCAAAAGACAAAACTTGTGGTCCTTTGATGTATTTTCCTGCTTCAAATACTTCTTCAATAGCAGAATCTATTTCAGATTTAAGTCGAACATATTGACTTTTTAAATCCACCATTTGAATGGCATGGGCTGGTCTAGGGATAGTCTTCACTTCGGTATCAGCTTTCTGGGTGAGGATAAATTCTACTTTGTATTTTGGCCTGCAAACATACGAAAAACTTTACCTTTGAAGCCATGAACCGGGGGATAATTTGGTGCCTACATGTGATCGTTTTGTTAACGATTCCTTTCTGTGCACTGGCGCAACAAGCGCAGAACAAGGCTGTTTTTGAACCCAAACAGGGTTTCCTGGTTGATATGTCGTATGGCATACACCGGCCTGCTGCGGATATGGCACTTCGATTTGGGCCCAATTCTTCGCTCGGACTTGGGGTGAATTATAAAACCAAAGGAAACTGGATTTTCGGATTAAACTATCAATGGCTCTTCGGTCAAAATGTTTGGGAAACCAATATGCTTGATTCTATCGCCGGTCCGGATGGTCATATTCTCGATGAACTGGGTACCATCGCCGTGATTCGTTTTTTCGAACGCGGCCATACAGGTTATGCACAGGCTGCCAGGTTAATTCCGGTTACAAAACGGAATCAGAACTCAGGCATTTATCTGCAGGCAGGAGCAGGCTTCATGATGCATCGGGTCTATATTTTCTCGTCTACAACCACAGTACCCCAACTGAGTGATGAAATGAAGAAAGGATACGACCGCATGGCTGCCGGATTTTCGCTCAAACAATTTATCGGATATCAGCATCTGGATCCGGCCAAAAGGGTGAATATTCTTGTGGGTATTGAGTTTCAGGAGGGATTTACCTACCCCATGCGCAGTTATGATTACGATTTGCGGAAGGCTGAAACAGGACGAAGGTTGGATGTTTTGATTGCACCCAAAATTGGACTCATCATTCCCGTATACACCAAGAAGCGCTCCGATGAAGAATTTTTTACAGATTAACTTTAAACCCCTATTCCCTAAACCCGGTTTTTGATGCTATCACTCTTTACTGAACTGTATTTTTTTCTGATTAAACTGATTGCACCTTTTTATCGTCGTGCCGGTGATTTTGTTAGAAACAGAAGAACTCTTTGGGAGGATTTAAAAGATTGGCGCGATGCTCATCCGGGAACCATCACCTGGTTTCACTGCGCTTCATTGGGTGAATATGAAATGGCCCGCCCGCTGATGCAGCGCATTCGTGAAATGGGGAAGGCGGAAGTGTTATTGGTGACTTTTTATTCAGAATCCGGCTACGAACAGCGCAAGCGTGATATTTTGCCGGATGGCATCTTTTATCTGCCTGCGGATGGTATCAAAAGGCCGGCGCAATTCATGAACATAATTCAGCCGGCCATTGCGTACTTTGTGAAATATGATTTCTGGCCCGGATACATGGAACAACTCAAAAAGCGACGCATTCCGGCCATTCTCATCAATGGTGCTTTCAGGGAGGATCAGGTTTTCTTTCAATGGTATGGTGGGGGAATGATGAAATTGCTGAAATCTTTCGCGCATTTATTTGTTCAATACGAACCTTCTGCTGCGCTTTTAAAGAAGCAAGGCGTGGATCAGGTTACCGTGAG
>JBIIVF010000185.1:0-4044 GCA_044339595.1 Bacteroidia bacterium | reverse complement strand
TTCCGGAATTGGCTTGATAAAAAAAATCCGGCAACGAATTGCTGAAGTTCCAATAATTCTGAGTGCGTTCCTGTGTCCCTTTGTAAATATATACACCACGAATGAACTCCCTCCACCCAATAATCTGCCGGATGAATCCTTCCAATGAATTTAAGGATACATGGTTATTCTTTGCATAATAAATGGCGGCATCCACCACTTGAATGGGCAGCAATAAACCTATGTTCATCAGTGGTGATAAAATGCTGTGATGAAGATAATGCTCATTATCCACCATTGCATCTTCAAATTCGCCAAATTCAGAAAATCGTTGCTCTAGAAATTGCTGTAACCATGCCTCAC
Organism: Bacteroidia bacterium; assembly: GCA_044339595.1. GTDB lineage: Bacteria > Bacteroidota > Bacteroidia > NS11-12g > UBA9320 > CAZTGZ01. The sequence continues at coordinate 3,702 of JBIIVF010000185.1, read as the reverse complement.
TTTGCTCATGCGTGACCGGATAAATAACATCTTCAGAAATAATCCCATGATTGTCTGAATAATTCTTCTCAACATAGTCTACAGCTTCCATGTAGAAACTATTCGCGACAGGAAATTGCACTTTGGGTGGTCTTTTTCCCTTGGGATATTTCAATCGATTTTCCGCATCAAAACTCCACTTTCCGCCGATAGGCTTTTCTTTTAAATCCATCAATAGGCCCAATTTCTTGCGCTGTTGAATGTAAAAGTCGGTTTGGAAATACTTCTCACGTGAGGCAAAATAAGGCTTTAAATCTTCTTGGGTATTTATGAAGAGTGGACTGGCAATCTCAGTGGTTTGTATGCCAAATTTTCGACAACTTTGATTTATTCTCTTCTCGAGCCAATCATCACATACATCATAGAATAGAATTCTGCGTATGTTTTTTTGATGCAATGCTTCAATCAGTTTCAGAATATCACTTTCCGGCGTTTGAGCGGATATATACTGAACCGAAATCTGATTTTTTAACAAATGATCGGTGTAATATTTCATCGAAGCCCTGTGTAAAACAAGTTTTTGCTTGTGAAACTTGTATTGATTGAAGAACAAAAACTCCTCGATCAGATAAACTTCATCGGCACCTCGCAGCAACGAAAGATCGGAAAAGAGTTGGTGCGGAAAAAGAATAAAAACAAAAGATTCTTTCATTTCAGTCAGCTTTAGATTGAGTTGATTTCTTTTGATTTCTGCACCGATCACTGCAGTACTTTACCTCTTCCCAAACTTTTTCCCATTTTTTTCTCCAAGAAAAGGGCCTCCCGCAGGTGATGCAGGTTTTAATAGGTAGGTTTGGCTTTTTGTGACTACTCAAAATAATGTCTTTTTTTTCAAATTTCTAGTGGTGGTACATCTAATTTTGCATAACTTAATCTGGCCAATTTAGTGGTAGTATGATAAGAATCTAGGCCGCTGCAAGTGATGGATTTGGCGCTTTCCAAATCAATAAAACCATCGTTCCCGATGCAAATATCCGGCACGATAATGCGAATTATTTTTCCTATAATCAGGGTGGTTTGGTTCAGATCAATGTCAATTTTTTGTACCATTTCACAAGCAAATTTTATGGTGCTTTCCTGCACAAAAGGGGCTTCTATGGAATCTGAATATTCAGCGTTCAAGCCCACCTTTTCAAACTCACTGGTGCCTGCAGGATATTTGGCACTGCATTGATGCGCAGCGGGGTAGAAGGAAGGCAAGACGTGGTTTACCGTATAAATTTTAGTATTGAGAATATTCCCCAATGTGTTTTCTGAAACCTCATTGGGTCTGATGACCATTCCACAAAGTGCCGGGTTGGCACCGATATGAAACAAACTGCTGAAAAGGGCTAAATTTTCATTTCCTTGGATGCTCTTAGTGCCAATGAGCACAAGACTTTTAAATCCGCCCAAAGAATTGATTAGGTTAGCCCTAAATCTGGTTTCCAATTGAGATAATGTTTTCGGGTGATAAATCATTTTATGGTTTTTTTAAGGAAGATTGGATGCTCAAAGTTGTTTTTCAGTATCTTCTTCTGTGAGCAAATACAATTGTTTCTCGCACTTTTTCCAATAGGCAAAAAAGGATGGATAATACCCTTTTACAGAGTCAAACATCCAGTCTCGCGAATGTTGGATCCCTTTGTAATGAGCATGGGTTGGATGTTCCTTAAAATGTATTTGATGAGGAGGGATGGATTTAAACACCTCATCGAAATCGCCTACAATTACTTGAATTTGATCGATGTTTTTGGATAATTCTAAAATAAAGTCGATGGCTTTACTGCTAACAGGATATTGTTCGAAAAATGCCGGTTCTAACAATAGAATTCGGTTGGCATTAAGATGCAGATCCCAGTTACAGTCCAGGTTGTAAAAATCATAAATATAAAACGGCAGATCGTTATCCGTTATAGATGCTTTGAATGTGGGCAACTCTGTTTTAAAGGAAAAATCAGTGGTTTTCGATAGTTCTTTTGGGATATCAGCTGCTTCGAATGCTTCATATGGCACATCCAGAAAGGTTCCTTGCTGAGCGGAAAAACAATAGCGGTTGATGTTTTCCTGGTTGGCATAATATTTTTTGCTGCTAAAACTGCCGGCTACCCATTGCCAGCTCAAGGCATTGCTCGCCCAATCGGCATCCAACAAATGATAATACATCCATTGGGCCGGTTTACGCCAATGGCTTCGCCCCACGTTACAAGCTACTCCGGCCACATACATGCGCACATGATTGTGCATATAACCGGTTTCGTACAACCTGGTTATGCCATCATCAATGGCCTGGATGCCGGTTTGGGCTTGTAAAACATTTTCAGGTATTTCATAATGGGATACTTTCGTCTGAGCTTGCTTTACATCATTATCTATTCTTGAACCGAGTTCAATCCACACCTGCTGGAAATAATCTCGCCATGCCAATTCTTTTAAAAAAGTTTCAATTTCAGTTGGATGATATCCTCTTTTTAAAACGCTCTTTGCTACTTGTTTTGTAGAGATAACCCCTCGCGAGATGTATGGCGATAGCTTGGTAACAGCTCCATCCAAAAAGTTGCGGGTTTTTCCATATTTAACCGGATCAATGGATTCTACTAATTCGAGTATTTCTGAGTATTGCGTTGGAATCATGAACGTTTCGAGATTTTGTTACCGGTGATGGTGCGTTGCATGTTGCTTTTGAATCGGGTTATATTTTCTTCGCGTTTGAGGCCATGTTTGCTGCTTATTTTTTGATTCACACGCTTTCTCCATAAAATGAAGCTGCTTCTTCTGAGCTCGCTTCTCATCAATTCAATCACGGCATGATGATTTAATCCGAACTGGATATAAATAGCCTCAAAGGGGGTGCGATCTTCCCAGGCCATTTCGATGATGCGGTCTTTATCCAAGTCACTTAGCATGATCAAATATCTCCTTCGGTCTTAGGTTTTCTTTTCATCCTGAAATATTCTGCAACTATCAAGACTTATCTATAGTGCTCAGGACATTAAACACTCAAATGTATGAATGGTTTAGAAAATTTCTGCGTTCTCATGATTGTTGCGAATTCAGAGATCATACAATAAAGAGATACTTAATGCATAAGGGTGGTTATTAAATCAGCTTTTTAATGCCTCACTGACCCAATAATTTCTCAAGTTTGAGCATGGTTAAAAGATAATTGTAAGCGGTTATTAGATAATTATTCTCAGCTGTGAGCAAGGTGAATTCGGAGTTTTTCAATTCACTCAATACAATGTTCCCTTTTTCAAATCTAAATTGATCATTGGCATAGACGTGTTTGGCAAGCGTGATATTTTTCTCACTTTCTTCGAGATCAAGTTGGGCATACTCCATTGATTTTTTTACCGAACGAATCTCAAAATCCAGATCTAGGCGATATTTTTCAATGTTCACCTGATTCATTTGACTGCGAATCTGGTAATCTTGTGCAGAAAATTTGGCTTGTTGACCGCCAAACAAGGTGATCGAGGCTCGCAATCCCAAATAGCTAAAAGGATATACATCCTCATTTAAGGCGAGGAGCGAAATGTTTCCATAGGCAGAAAGGGCAGGGGCATTGCGTTTCAACATTTTTTTTGCCTGCAACTGATTCCCTAGACGCGCAATTTCTTCTTTGCGAATGGTATTATTATTTGAATGGGGCGGAACTGAAGAAGGCGCCTTTTTTTGAACGAG
>JBIIVF010000054.1:0-14779 GCA_044339595.1 Bacteroidia bacterium | reverse complement strand
CACTAGACCGACATTGACGCTGAGGCACGAAAGCGTGGGTAGCGAACAGGATTAGATACCCTGGTAGTCCACGCCCTAAACGATGATTACTCGCTGTTGGCGATATACAGTCAGCGGCTAAGCGAAAGCGTTAAGTAATCCACCTGGGGAGTACGATCGCAAGGTTGAAACTCAAAGGAATTGACGGGGGCCCGCACAAGCGGAGGAGCATGTGGTTTAATTCGATGATACGCGAGGAACCTTACCAGGGCTTAAATGGCACCGGACCGCTGCCGAAAGGTGGCTTTTCTTCGGAACTGGTGTCAAGGTGCTGCATGGCTGTCGTCAGCTCGTGCCGTGAGGTGTTGGGTTAAGTCCCGCAACGAGCGCAACCCCTATCTTTAGTTGCCATCAGGTTATGCTGGGGACTCTAAAGAGACTGCCTATGTAAATAGTGAGGAAGGTGGGGACGACGTCAAGTCATCATGGCCCTTACGTCCTGGGCTACACACGTGCTACAATGGTTGAAACAATGAGAAGCCACTTAGTGATAAGGCGCAAATCTCAAAAAAACAATCTCAGTTCGGATTGGAGTCTGCAACTCGACTCCATGAAGGCGGATTCGCTAGTAATCGCGTATCAGCAATGACGCGGTGAATACGTTCCCGGGCCTTGTACACACCGCCCGTCAAGCCATGGAAGTTGGGAGAACCTAAAGTCGATAACCGCAAGGAGTCGCCTAAGGTTATACCGATGACTGGGGCTAAGTCGTAACAAGGTAGCCGTACCGGAAGGTGCGGCTGGACCACCTCCTTTCTAGAGATTTCTAGTTAATTCGAGGACAAAAAGGCTTGCTATTTCACATTATCTTCAATTTAAAGGAAATACGTTCTTTAAAAGATTTTTCTAAACGAGCCGTGAGATGCGTAATCTTCGGGTTTGCATTTAGGTGCAGCAATGAATAGTTTTATGATACTTCAATGTGCCATAACTCTATTGGTTATAGCACTGCACTGTCCCGATAAATTCGGGAGTAGGAGTCATCAAGAGCATAAATCATGTTAACCATCGATTTACGCTAACTTTGAATGAACGATACCATGTCTTATCGGATGTAGAGGTGAAAATCATCGGACTTATGGTTCTTAATAGTCCCGTAGCTCAGTTGGTTAGAGCACTACACTGATAATGTAGGGGTCAGCAGTTCAAATCTGCTCGGGACTACCAACTTACTCGTTTGGGGAATTAGCTCAGCTGGCTAGAGCACCTGCCTTGCACGCAGGGGGTCATCGGTTCGACTCCGATATTCTCCACTACGTTTTCCATGCGGGAAAACAAATTGAAATATTGAAAATAGGCTCAATGGATGAGCGGTCTGCATGAGCAGAGAGGCAACGGTTCGATTCCGTAATTTTTCACAACCCTGTTAACATCGGTTAACGCATAGGGGTAAGTTCTTTGACATATTGGGAGTAAATAATATAAAAAGTTAAGTAATTAAGGGCGCATGGCGGATGCCTTGGCTCTCAGAGACGAAGAAGGACGTGATAGGCTGCGATAAGCCATGAGGAGGTGTCTATAACCGTTAATTCATGGATTTCCGAATGGGGCAACCCGGTTTATTTATAGACCGTCATAATGACGAAAACCTGCTGAACTGAAACATCTAAGTAAGCAGAGGAAGAGAAAACAATAGTGATTTCCTAAGTAGTGGCGAGCGAAAGGGAAAAAGCCCAAACCGGTCATGTTTCGGCATGTCCGGGGTTGTAGGACTACAATGATGAATAGAATTGCGAATTGAACCTTTTGGGAAGAAGGGCCAAAGAGGGTGACAGCCCCGTAATTGAAGCAAATCTATTTTGACGTAGTATCCTGAGTACCGCGGGGTCGGAGACGCCTTGTGGGAATCTGCCAGCACCATCTGGTAAGGCTAAATACTACTGAGAGACCGATAGTGAACTAGTACCGTGAGGGAAAGGTGAAAAGTATCTCGAACAGAGAGGTGAAAAGAACCTGAAACCGTGCGCCTACAAGCGGTTGGAGCCTGTATTTATACGGGTGACAGCGTGCCTTTTGCATAATGAGCCTACGAGTTACTTCTCACTGGCAAGGTTAATCCGTTTGAACGGAGGAGCCGTAGCGAAAGCGAGTCTGAATAGGGCGTCCAGTCAGTGGGAGTAGACGCGAAACTTTGTGATCTACCCATGGTCAGGTTGAAGCTGTGGTAACACACAGTGGAGGACCGAACCAGTTTACGTTGAAAAGTATTTGGATGAACTGTGGGTAGGGGTGAAAGGCTAATCAAACTGAGAGATAGCTCGTTCTCCCCGAAATGTTTTTAGGAACAGCCTCAGGCAAGAGTATTATAGAGGTAGAGCTACTAATTGGGTAAGGGGGTGTCAAAACCTACCGAACTCAGATAAACTCCGAATGCTATAATATGTTACCTGGGAGTGAGGGCATGGGTGCTAAGGTCCTTGTCCGAGAGGGAAAGAACCCAGATCAACAGCTAAGGTCCCTAAATCTATTCTAAGTTGAACTAATGTGGTTCAATCGCATTGACAGCTAGGATGTTTGCTTGGAAGCAGCAATTCATTTAAAGAGTGCGTAACAGCTCACTAGTCGAGCGATTGTGCGTGAATAATGAACGGGCATTAAGAATAGTACCGAAGCTTTGAATTTGCAGCAATGCAAGTGGTAGGGGAGCATTCTAATCGCAGTGAAGGTGATTCGTAAGGATTGCTGGAGCGTTTAGAAAAGAAAATGTAGGCATAAGTAACGATAAGGCGGGTGAAAAACCCGCCCACCGATAGACTAAGGTTTCCTGATCAACGCTAATCGGATCAGGGTTAGTCGGGACCTAAGGCGAACCGATTTAGGGTAGCCGATGGATAACAGGTTAATATTCCTGTACCAGCTGAGAGGGACGGAGAATTGTAGTGGTTACGTACCGACGGAAGTGTACGTTGAGCCTAGCCTTCGGGTGAAGCAAAATCATGAAAGTTCTTCCAAGAAAAGCTCCAGCATTAGCCCGTACCGCAAACCGACACAGGTAGTCAAGGAGAGAATCCTGAGGTGCTCGAGTGAATCGTGGTTAAGGAACTCGGCAAATTTACCCTGTAACTTCGGGAAAAGGGGTGCCCCGCGTAAGCGGGGTCGCAGAGAAATGGCCCAGGCGACTGTTTATCAAAAACACATGGCTTTGCAAAAACGAAAGTTGAAGTATAAGGCCTGACACCTGCCCGGTGCTGGAAGGTTAAGAGGGGATGTTAGTCGCAAGGCGAAGCATTGAATTGAAGCCCCAGTAAACGGCGGCCGTAACTATAACGGTCCTAAGGTAGCGAAATTCCTTGTCGGGTAAGTTCCGACCTGCACGAATGGTGTAACGATCTGGGCACTGTCTCAACCACGAGCTCGGTGAAATTGTAGTATCGGTGAAGATGCCGGTTACCCGCAACGGGACGAAAAGACCCCGTGCACCTTCACTATAGCTTTGCATTGGTTTTGTCTATATGATGTGTAGGATAGGTGGGAGACTTTGAAGCGGCGTCGTCAGGCGTCGTGGAGTCATTGGTGAAATACCACCCTTCATCTAGTTGAAATCTAATCCCGTTAATACGGGAGACATTGCATGGTGGGTAGTTTGACTGGGGTGGTCGCCTCCAAAAAAGTAACGGAGGCTTTCAAAGGTACCCTCAGTACGGTTGGTAATCGTACGCAGAGCGCAATGGCATAAGGGTGCTTGACTGTGAGACAGACAAGTCGAACAGGGTCGAAAGACGGACATAGTGATCCGGTGGTTCTGTATGGAAGGGCCATCGCTCAAAGGATAAAAGGTACGCCGGGGATAACAGGCTGATCTCCCCCAAGAGCTCACATCGACGGGGAGGTTTGGCACCTCGATGTCGGCTCGTCACATCCTGGGGCTGGAGAAGGTCCCAAGGGTTGGGCTGTTCGCCCATTAAAGTGGCACGCGAGCTGGGTTCAGAACGTCGTGAGACAGTTCGGTCTCTATCTGTTGTGGGCGTTAGAAATTTGAGAGGACCTGACCTTAGTACGAGAGGACCGGGTTGGACACACCTCTGGTGTATCAGTTGTACCGCCAGGTGCACCGCTGAGTAGCTATGTGTGGTCGAGATAAGTGCTGAAAGCATCTAAGCACGAAGCTCACCTCAAGATGAGATTTCTTTTAAGGGTCGTCGGAGACTACGACGTTGATAGGCTATAGATGTAAAGTCAGTAATGACAAAGTCGAGTAGTACTAATTACCCGTTAGCTTAACAACAATTTTTATTCTATTTACTCCCAATTTTTGTCAATTTTTGATACAACTCAAATAAGAACTTAATGATTTTATGGTGACTATTTCGAGGGTGTTCACCTCTTCCCATTCCGAACAGAGTAGTTAAGCCCCTCCGAGCAGATGATACTTGGGTAAAACCTGGGAAAGTATGTCGTTGCCAAATCCTTCATAAGCCCGGCCTTGGTCGGGCTTTTTTTTTAACCTTTTTTTAAAACTTTGGATATTCCAATAATATCTAATGGGTTCATCCTCAATCTCAACCTCAGACTCATCTTGTTTATGACCGTATATTGACTATTTTCGTATAGATTCAATTCCTATGAGAACGTCTACCCTTGGCTTCCTTTTGGTCTTTTTTGCTCTGATGATAGGTGTCTTCGCCTCAGCTCAGAACAGCATGGTTAGCGCATCCCCGGACCCATTAGCAAACATTCAAAACGGATATTTACAAGTTATTAAAACAGTTTCCTATCCTTCCGATGAACCTATATCAACCGGATTCCATCTGAATCTCTATTTCTATCGGAATGACCAAGGCCAGTTCGATATAATCTATGAATCTATGGGACAGATTTATCTACGTATAGGGGGTGTAGAGCAGTCCTATGAACGATTGAGAAATGGATACCAAAAACAGGTAGATATTTATAATCCTTTTGAACAAGAAGGAATTCTCCATGCAATATTCCAAGAGAAATCCATAAAGGTGAATGCCCTGTTTGAAAATTTACCGGAAAAGTATAAAGACAAGATAGTTGCGAATTCAGATAACTCCACCGTTATATGGAAGCTAGACGGCGATGGTTTTCCTGCCTTTTTTCAAAGACAGCTTTTGTTGAACCAACAAATTTTCGTTGTCACGGAATCCCTTAAGGAGAAATTGCTAAATACATTTGATAGAAAAAGCTTTGACGATTTGTTCTTAGACTTCCTCAACAAAGTAAACAAGCCTCATTCATTTAATATTAAAGATCAGGTTTATATTCAAGGCAATCTGACGCTGTTTAATTCAGCGGGAGACCAGATTAAGGTTAAGGATCAATCATTGAGATTGATTATTTTTCTGCCCAATGAAATGGGTTATACCACAGAACTAATTGCTTTTTTGGACCGTTTACAGAGTGATTATCCTAAATTGGGAGTGCGTTGCATCACGACTGATGAAGTGATGAGCAAATCTGCGTCTGCTTTTACACAAATGGTTAATTCCGGGGCAGTGGAGGCGTTAAAAGAATCTCATTTGTATGATACGGAGTTGAGATTCACCTTGGTTGGAAATAAAAGACTGATACTGAATCAATGGATAGGTTTTTATCCAGAACAACAATTTCGAATTCATAAATCCATCTCTGCAAATCTCGAAAAGTAACCTTCCAATAAGGCCATCCAGGTTAAAGAGGCAAAAGGTTCAACAATGTCATGAATTTGAATTCATTTCTAATTTCTAGTTTCTAGCTTCTAATTTCTAATATTCCATCCCTTCCGCCAAATTCACCATATTCTCCGACCCCACATAAACAGGTACTCGTTGATGAATATCGGTTGGTTTGATGTCCATAATGCGTCGACCTTTTCCATCAGTGGCGATACCCCCTGCCTGTTCAGCAATAAAGGCCATGGGATTGCATTCAAACATCAATCGGAGCTTTCCATTCTGAGCTTTATCGGTGGCAGGATACATAAAAATGCCTCCCTTCAACAAATTGCGGTGAAAATCGGCCACCAAAGAGCCAATGTAACGGGCGCTGTAAGCTTTCTTACCGCCTTCTACTGATTTACAATATTCGATGTATTTCTTCAATCCGGGGGTGAATTCCGCATAATTACCTTCGTTGATGGAATATATACTGCCATCTTTTGGTATCTGAATATCAGGATGGGACAAACAAAAATCACCAATAGAACTATCGAGGGTGAAGCCGTTCACTCCCTGACCTGTTGTATATACCAACATGGTGGAAGATCCATAGATTACATACCCTGCCGCCACTTGTTGTATGCCTTTTTGCAGGCAATCTTCATCGGTAACCGGGGTGCCTGTGGGAGAAATGCGGCGATAAATGGAGAAAATTGTCCCAATGGTGGCATTTACATCGATGTTGCTCGAACCATCCAGCGGATCCATGGCCACAATGTATTTGGCATCGCCACTTACATCTGAATTTACATGGATGATACCGTCTTCTTCTTCAGAAATGATGGCGCAACATTCACCGCCCAGAGTAAGGGATGAGATGAATTCTTCATTGGCCAGCACATCCAGTTTTTTTACTTCTTCGCCCTGCACATTGGTGGTGCCGTGGGTTCCAAGTATATCTACCAATCCGGCTTTGCGGATGTCGCGGTTTACGATTTTTGCAGCGAGTTTAATGTCTCTGAAAATCTTGCTCAGATCGCCGGAAGCTTCGGGAAATCGTGCTTGTTGTTCGGCAATAAACTGGCTGAGGGTAATGACTCTTTTGGTTTTCATGGGATCAGTCTAAAAAGATAGTTGGTTGATGGTGGCTGATTGCGCTATTTTTGCAGGCAAATATAGGGTCTGTAAAGGATATATCAGACTTAGGACATCAAAATCGAATGGTTATAAACTAATGGGAATCAAGGTATTTAAATTCGGCGGTGCTTCGGTTAAAGATGCAGCAGCAGTGGCCAATGTGGGCAATATATTGAGTCGATATGCAGGGGAGGAACTCCTCGTGGTGATCTCGGCCATGGGAAAGACCACTAATTTGCTGGAAAAACTGGTGGATGCTTACGTGAATGAAGACAAATCGCGTTTTGAGATTTTCGAAGAAGTCAGTAAGTTTCACCATCAAATTACGGATGAACTGATTGGAGATACCCGAAATCCCTATTACGAGGTAGATAATTTGCTGATTGAATTGTCATGCTTGATCGAAACACGTCCGGATAACAAAGACTACGACATGATATACGATCAGATTGTGTCTTTTGGAGAATTGATTTCTACCCGCATCATCAGTCATTATCTCAATACCCGTGGCATCACCAACCGATGGGTAGATGCACGTAATTTCATCATGACTTCTGCCGATTACCGCAGGGCGCGCATTCAATGGGAAATCACGGAAGAGATCATCCACACCAAACTACAACCGCTCGTTAAAAAGCAGTTGGTGATTACGCAAGGCTTTATCGGGAAAAACGAATCGCACCTCACAACCACCCTCGGCAGAGAGGGCTCTGATTACAGTGCTTCTGTATTTGCCTATGGCATGAACGCTGAATCGGTAACGATTTGGAAAGATGTTCCCGGGGTAATGAATGCGGATCCTAAACGCATCGATGATGCGGTGATTTTGCCTGAAGTTTCATTTCTGGAGGCCATCGAATTGGCGTATTACGGGGCTACGGTGTTACATCCCAAAACCATTCAGCCGATCAAAAGCAAAGGAATACCCTTGTATGTAAGATCATTTGTTCGTCCGGATGATGCAGGTACAGTCATCCGCGATAGCGACCGAAAGGCGTTGATCGATAAGCCATGTTATATTTTTAAGGATCATCAAACCCTGATTTCTTTGTCGTCGAAGGATTTCTCTTTCATCATCGAAGACAACCTGAGTCATATCTTTTCTCTGTTGGCCAAATTTGGAATACAGGTGAACCTGATGCAGAATAGTGCGATCAGTTTTTCATTTTGCGCCAATGAAGACGCACGACAAATGGATAAATTGCTCGCGGTTTTAAATGAAAATTATGAAATCGAAGTGAAGGGTGGATTGCAGTTGATCACCATTTTTAAGTACAAAAGTGAAAGCAATGCCCTGGATAAAGTATTGAATGGCAGAAAGGTAATTTTAGAGCAGCTCAGCGCGGAGGTTATCCAATTGGTAGTACCGGCCTAGAAGGGCTTATTCTTCCACTATTTCTTTGTCGTTTTTAAAGCGAATTTCCCGATTTCCGGATAGGGGGTCGTGATATAAAAAGGTCCCTTCTTTTTTGCCATTGATCCATTTTCCGCTATAAGTAGCCTGGGTGCGGTAAACCATTTGTTTTCCTTGTCCGTGCGGTTTCCCGTCTTTGAAACTGCCCTCGAAAATACCCTCCGGTGTAGACAATTTTCCGGCGCCGTTGAACTTGCCGTTTTTGAAACTGCCTTTGTAATGGTAGGTCGGATTAAAATAATAGGTGCCGTTTCCGTGCATGGTGTCATTGACCCAATCGCCGTCATATAATTCTCCGTTTTTATAAACGATTTTGCCTTTTCCGTAGCGTCTCCCGTAGTAAAGCGGACCTTCATACACAAAGGATTCAGGAGAGATCAATACTTGTTTTCCCCAGGGGAATCCTTGTACAAACTGTCCCTCCCAGGTATTTCCACCGGGGTCGGTTAGTTTTCCTTTTCCATTCGGAAATCCATATTTCCAATCGCCTTCATAGGCTCCGGTTTCTCCTTCAAACATCATCACGCCATATCCGGTAACGCAATCACCGTGTTTGCAAGTACCATCGGGATATATTCGGATTCCCCATTGAGAAATAAAGGAGGAATCTTCTTTTTGGAGAAGTGCAGGGTCGCATTCAAACTTGAGCGAACTTAGCCGATTGTCGTAAAAATAGGCCGTTACTTTTCCCCTTGAAATCGCCTTGGTCATTACATAAAAATTGTTGCTGTCCGGAACAAACAGATAAGGTGTTGCCGCCATTTGATCTTGGTTCATACCCCACTTTAGTTTGTAAGGCAAGGTTTGGGTATAAGGCTTAAATCGGCCGGTATTGCCATGCATCCAAATAGAATTCAGCATCATATTGAAATTGAATTCCATTTCTAATCCTTGATTCAAAGCAGAAAGGGTGTAGCTATTTTTTGTCGGATTGATAGAGGATTGAAAGGTATCGAGGAAATGGAGAAATGAAAAAATAGAGGGATGAACATAGGGTTTTCCGAGGGCTTCGGCAGGGGAAATGCCTTGTGCATTTGCCTTGAACGGAAATGCGCCCGTCAGAGCAAAGAGTAGAATATAGAGCAACGTTATCTTGTTCATGGTTTGATCAGTAAACTAAAGGATGGAATGCTAAACCTGTGGTCAACAATTATGCCAAGGGGCAATATCCGAAACAAATGTATCGAATGCGTGTTTTATAAGTGTAATTTTGCGGCGGATATTGTATGTATAAGGTAAAATTTAATTTTGAGGACAAGTCCATAAAGAGTTTGGAGTTCACTGCAGGTATAGGTGACACCATTTTGGATATAGCTTTAGATCATGACATTGCATTGCATCACAACTGTGGTGCGGTATGTGCATGCAGCACATGTCATATTTACATCAATGCTGGTATGGATAGTTTGCCTGACATTACAGATAAGGAAGAAGATTTTATAGATCGGGCCATCAATCCGGCCATCAATTCAAGATTGGCTTGTCAATGCAAGATTACGGCCGATGTTGAAGTCACTATTCCGGATCAAAGCGTTTTTCACGGACATTAAAGCAATGGAAAATACACATTTTAGATTACCCATTTACTGGCATGACTATGAAGATATAGCCATCGCCTTGTATGAAAAATACGGCGACGAACAAGATGAAAGTCGCATTTACAGAATTCGTTTTACCGATTTGATTGATTGGGTGCTCGAATTGCCGGATTTTAAGGGCAAAAGAGAAGACTGCAACGAAGGTCACCTCGAGATGATTCAATCTCAATGGGTGTATGAATGGAGAGACAATCAGAAATGAGTGAAGTGCTGAAAAAGTTCGAAAAGATTGAAGCCGTTTTTTTAGATGTAGACGGCGTATTGACGGATGGCAGCATTTTGGTAACGGAAGAAGGCACACAACTTCGCACCATGAATATCAAGGATGGCTATGCTTTGCAGTGGGCAGTGAAACAGGGATTGCGCATTTGTATCATCTCTGGCGGAAGGAGTGAAGGCGTTATCAAACGATTGAATGGTTTGGGGATTGTAGATGTTTTTACGGGCATTGCCGACAAGCTTTCCTGTTTTGAGCAGTATTTGATCGATCACAGGATTGATGCGACGAATGCTTTGTACATGGGCGATGATATGCCGGATTTACCGGTCATGAAAATGTGTGGACTTAAAACTTGTCCGCAAGATGCTGCTGCTGAGATTAAGGGAATTGCCGATTATGTATCTCCTTTTCCGGGTGGTAAAGGATGTGTTCGCGATGTTTTAGAGAAAGTGCTCAAAATACAAGGGAAATGGCAGCATGAGAATGCCCATTACTGGTGATGTATGCACAATTGGTCAGGGTGCATAAAGCCGTGCATGGATGATCCGTCACAGCGATTATCTTCGTGGGGTGAAATGGCTTAGAAACCGATATGTGATCATTGCTGTACTATTCCTGGTATGGATATCATTTTTTGATCAGAACAGCTTAATTTATCAGTACAAACTTCGTCGCGAAATCAGGAACATCGAAGCCAACAAACGATTTTACAAGTCAGAAATTGAAAAGCTCAGCCGCGAAAATCGCGAGTTATTCGGGGATGTTCGAAACCTCGAAAAATTTGGTCGCGAAAAATTTTATATGAAGAAGGCGGATGAGGATTTAATATTGATTGATCGGGTGGAGGAAAAGTAAATACCGGTCTACTCTTGTTTCTTAAAATCGCCTCTTTTCCAGGCTTCAAAAAATTTGGCCCATGCAATGGGGCTGAAGATATTCATCGGTGGAATTTGTCCGGCGTAATAGAACTTATTGGCTTGTTGTTGCAAATAATACTTCGAATTTTCACGACCGTCCATGCCCATTTGATTTCGGTATTCTTTCATTTCATCGCGATCGAGGTTTTTTCTGGCTCTTTCGAGATCGTCATCCGGAATTTCCGTCTTTACAAAATAATAATCGAACATTTCTCTGGATGGCAGAGGCCGGATGATGGCTTCATCCAGATAAAATGTATCAGAGGTCATCAGTTTCACCAGACTGTATTTGAATCCTTTTAAGGTGTCAGGGATCACAAATTTGGATGTTTTGAATCCCAGGAAACTAAAAGTAACGGAATCGCCTTTATGGGCCACAAAACTGAAGAATCCATTGAGATCACTCACGGTGCCGCGTGTTGTGCCCGGTATGTAGATGTTTACATAGGGTAGGGCCATTAAACTGTCGGAAGTGAGCACCAATCCGGAGAACTGGATTAACTTATCAGCAGTGGGCTTTTGGTCGTTTTGAGCGTGAGCCGAGGTTAGATTTATCAAAAAGGCACTAGCAATGGCCCAATATTTTATGGATTTGATCATTTCATTTCAAAGTTACACCAAGATTTAAATACTATAAAGGGGATAACGCATTTTAACTAAAAAATATACCGGCCACAATGGCTATAAGCACCCAAATGGGGCTTGGAATCTTTGTACGGAACAATAAAACCGACAAAATCAATACGAGGGCCACATTGGGGTAATTGATGGCATCTGAAGTATTGAGATTTGTGTAATGAAAGCTATCCGGTTTAATCCAGTTGAGACCTACAGGCAGAAAGAGCAGATAAGCCCCTGCAGCCACCAATCCGGCGGAGGCAGCCAGGATGCCTTCTAAAGATCGTTGTATGATGGAGTAGTGTTTTATTTGGCTCCAAATCGGGTAAAAGAAGAAAATCAGGAGCATGCCGGGAAGAAAAATACCGGCCGTTCCAATCAGGCAACCCGCTAAATGCCAGTGCATTCCCATCTCCTTTAAGGCAAGTCCGGTACTAAAGGTAGAAAATGAAAAGACAGGTCCGGGAATGGCCTGAAGGAGTCCAACACCCGTTAAGAATTCATCCGGATTCAAAAATGATTTGAATTTTACGTACTGTTCAAACATCATAGGAATGAGCACATTGCCACCCCCAAATACAAGGGTTCCAAATCGATACGTATTTTCGAATAGAATGACAGGTTTAAAATGGGTAAATCTTCCTACCAGGGCTGATCCGATGAAAATGGCCAGAAATATGATCCCGTAGGTATAATTAATTCGAAGTTTTATTTTCTCGGAAGATGGTTTTATCTCGCGGTGCATCAGATAGGAAATCCAGCCACCTCCTACGAGAATAAAAGGATAGATCCAGGGCGTTTTAACATACTCTTCCAACGGATGCCGCAATAATGCCGCAAAGACGAATGCAGTCACTGCGAGAACAACACCCAGGTTACTGCTAACACTTTTGCGAATCATCATAAAGGAAGCCTGAACGATGAAAGCCACCGCCAAAGGTTGTAAAAATTCAAATATCTGTATCGATTTTCTGTCGAGAAGGGTATAGGACAGAGAAAAGAAGGTCATAAGCAGGGTTGCCGGCATGATCCATACCAACAACGAGAAAAAAGCCAGTCGAACACCGCCGATTTTATAACCAACCCCGGTGATGGTTTGGGTGCTCGAGGGACCGGGAAGCATGTGGCACAACGAGTATATTTCGAGCAATTCTGTTTCGGTCAGATATTTTTTCTTGTTGACTAAAATCTTCACGAAGAGTGCCATGTGCATCTGTGCTCCTCCAAATGAAGAAACCGACAGAAGGAAAATATCCTTCAAGAAGATAAGTCGCTTACGTTTGTTATATCCCGACATGCCGAAACTGTTCGAAATTAGTAAAATGACCCAAGTGTTGCGTTATTTCTTGAATATATTCTCAGTTCAAGCACAAATGTTGTTAGTTTGCCTTTCAAACAAGAGATTTGAAACATGAAATTGAAAGACCTTCATTTTGGAAATTATTTGGTTTTGGCACTCTTGCCATTGGTGTGGTTTTCGGGTGGCTGCGGCGGAAATTATGAACGCGAAAACATCATGCTCGATTCTTTGGATGCCATGTTGGTAAAGACCGCGGAGTACATTGATATAGATATACTTACGATTCAAGCCAGAAAGAAAGAGATCGACCAAAATTACGGTTTGATTAAAACGTATTATACCGATACGGTTTCGCTTGAAATGGGCAGCAATATGCAGAAATATAAGGGCGTGCTGAAAGTGTACAATTTGTTTCTGAATGAAGTCACGCATTGTAAGCAAGAAATGCTCGAATTAAAAAAACAGGTAGATAACCTTCGGCATGATGTAAATAAAGGAGAAATGGAAAAACCTGAGTTTAGGAAATTCTATGATGCAGAAAAGTTAGACAATGAAATCAACCTACAATTGGCTGAACGTATCGGGAAAACCACGATGGAGGTGGAGCCTGAATATCAGCGATTATCCAAATATGTCGGAACCATCATGACCGATATGAGGAATAAGAATCCGGAAGTTGAACAGATTCTAAAGTCGAATAAGTAAAACTTAAGCCTGTCCGGTAGGTCCGCCGAAACTCATAGGAAATTCAGGCAAACTGTCATTGAGTTCGATGTCACCAAATTGGTGTTCGAATTTGTTAATATTGTCATTCAAGGCGGCCAACAATCTTTTTGCATGCGCTGGGGAAAGGATGATGCGCGATTTTACCTTTGCTTTCGGAATTCCCGGCATCAAGCGTACGAAGTCGACGATGAATTCTGCGTTTGAATGGGAGATGATGGCGAGATTAGAATAAATTCCATCAGCAATATCTTCGCTTAATTCTATATCAATTTGATTGGCGGGCTTTTTCTCATTTTCCATGGTGCAAACTTAATGGTTGGATTCATAATGAGAAAGGAATATTCAGTGATTATGAAGAAATTTGATGATCGCAATTGAATCGCGAGATTTGCCGGAAACAATCTGTCATGTTGAATATCCTTGCTTTAGTGGGCAAAATATTAATTGACGATTTCTGAAGGGAGGTATAAAAAAAGGCAGCCAAATTGACTGCCTTTTTGTTATAGATTTAGGTTGCTTTAGTTTGAAGCTTCGGCAACACTTACGGTCTCTTCTCCATCTTCTTTGGAGGACATAAGAAGGTCGTATTCTTCTTGTGATCCAACAATGATGTTTTCGTATTCTCTGCGACCGGTTCCTGCTGGGATTAAGTGTCCTACAATCACGTTTTCTTTCAAACCGATCATGTGATCTACTTTTCCTGCGATAGCGGCTTCGTTCAATACTTTGGTTGTTTCCTGGAATGACGCAGCAGAAAGGAAACTGTTGGTTCCTAAAGATGCACGGGTAATACCCATGAGCAAAGGCTCAGAAGTGGCAGGAACGGCATCGCGAACCTGAACCAATTTGAGGTCTTTTCTCTTCAATACAGAATTCTCATCTCTCAATTTACGCAAAGAAACAATTTGACCTGGTTTCAATTCAGAAGAATCTCCAGGTTCAACCACTACTTTTTTGTCATAAATCCAGTCGTTTTCACCTTTAAAGTCAAGTTTTTCAACACTTTCATTTTCAAGGAATCTTGTATCGCCCGGATCAACAATCGTTACTTTTTGCATCATCTGACGAACAATCACTTCAATGTGTTTGTCGTTGATTTTTACACCCTGCAAACGATATACTTCTTGAATACCGTTAAGCACGTAGCGTTGCACAGCACTTGGGCCTTCAATAGAAAGAATATCTTGAGGAGTGATAGAACCATCAGAAA